>NZ_JBFADP010000005.1:69986-200334 GCF_040641415.1 Streptomyces sp. NPDC020875
GGTGGGGTGTTGTTTGGTCGCGTTCGGCTTCGCGTTCGTTGCGGGCAGGTGCCGTCCTCGTTCCTCGGACGGCCCCTACCCTCCACTGCCGCTCAGCCGAGCCGCTCCAGGACCATCGCCATGCCCTGGCCCCCGCCCACGCACATCGTCTCCAGGGCGAACTGCTTGTCGTGGAACTGGAGGCTGTTGATCAGCGTGGCCGTGATGCGCGCGCCCGTCATGCCGTACGGGTGGCCCACCGCGATCGCGCCGCCGTTGACGTTCAGCTTCTCCAGGTCGACGCCCAGATCCTGGTAGGACGGGATCACCTGGGCCGCGAACGCCTCGTTGATCTCCACCAGATCGATGTCGCCGATGGTCAGCCCGGCCCGCGCGAGGGCCTGCTTCGACGCCTCGACCGGGCCGTAGCCCATGATCTCGGGGGAGAGCGCCGAGACGCCGGTGGAGACGATCCGGGCCAGCGGGGTCAGCCCCAGCTCACGCGCCTTGGTGTCGCTCATGATCACCAGGGCCGCCGCGCCGTCGTTCAGCGGGCAGCAGTTTCCCGCGGTGATCAGGCCGTCCGGCCGGAAGACCGGCTTCAGGCCCTCCACGCCCTCCAGGGTGACCCCGGCGCGCGGGCCGTCGTCGCGGCTGACGACCGTACCGTCGGGGGTGGTCACCGGGGTGATCTCGCGCTCCCAGAAGCCCGCCGCGATGGCCGCCTCGGCGAGGTTCTGGGACCGTACGCCGAACTCGTCCATCTCGCGCCGGGTGACGCCCTTCAGCCGCGCCAGGTTCTCCGCGGTCTGGCCCATCGCGATGTACGGGTCGGGGAGCAGCCCGTCCTCGCGCGGATCGCGCCACGCGTCGACACCGCCCTCGGCGACCTTCGCAGTCCGGGCCTCCGCCTCGGCGAAGACCGGGTTCTTGGTGTCCGGGAGGCCGTCGGACGACCCCTTGGCGAACCGCGACACCATCTCCACGCCCGCCGAGACGAAGACATCGCCCTCACCGGCCTTGATCGCGTGCAGCGCCATCCGCGAAGTCTGCAGGGACGAGGAGCAGTAGCGGGTGACCGTACAGCCGGGGAGCCGGTCGAGGCCCATCCGTACGGCGACGATCCGGGCCAGGTTGTAGCCCTGCTCGCCACCGGGCAGACCGCAGCCCAGCATCAGATCGTCGATCTCGGCGGGGTCCAGGCCGGGGACCTTGTCCAGGGCCGCCTGGATGATCGTCGCGGTCAGATCGTCGGCCCTCAGATCCTTCAGAGAGCCCTTGAAGGCCCGGCCGATCGGGCTGCGGGCGGCGGAAACGATGACGGCTTCGGGCATCACGGCTCCTGGTGGAGGGGGTCGACTGGATGGAAGCTACCGTCAGGTAGCAGTGGGGTCACGGGTGCCGGAGTGTGATGGTCACCTCAATTCTAAGCGACCGCTCAGCCGGTTGTCCCCGGTCCTCTCCCGGCTGTGCCGACCGGTGCGTCCGGCCGCTGTCCCGCCTCGGCCGCCGTCGGCCGACCGCGCCGGGCGGCGGTGCGCGGCCCGATGCCGGGAAAGCGGTGCGGGGCCGATCGGTGCGGTGATTTCCCCCCGCCGCCCGTGCTGCCTTCCGCTTCGCGTTCCCCGGGTTCGTGATATCGCGTGATCCGTTGCCTCTCCCGGCGTGATGGGATGTGCTGTCCGTCGAATTGGTGCGGTCCGCCGCACCGAACCGATGGAGGGTGAATTAATGTCAACGCGTAATCGATTCGGGGTTTTCGCCGGTGCGGCCGCCATCGCGGCGACCACTTTGCTGACGGGGACGGGAACCGCCCAGGCCGAGCCGCTGCCCGCGCCGCCCACCGGGGTCACGTTCAGCACCATGAGCGACGTCAACGGCCTCCAGGTCGAGGCCCGGCGGAATGGTGTGCGGCTGGGCTGGGGCAAGTGGCGGCAGAACCCCGTATCGCTCGAAAACCTACCGGGCGACACGGTAATCTCCCGGAACCAGCGGACCGACGGAATTTATGTCAGGACGTATCTCGTCGACCGGGCGCATTCCGCTTCGACCAAGGGAAATGACGCCGAAGGATATGAGAACCATGTGAGCAAAAATCACACGGACGAGGGCGCCAGGGCCTGGATGAAGGTCTGTGTGGGCTATATCAGCAATGGGCACGAGACCTGCTCGGGCCAGTACGCGGTCACTATCTGACCCTTTCCGGCGTCCTGGCGGCGCCGGGAAGGACGCCCGGCCCGGTCCCGCGTGGGGGACCGGGCCGTTTCGGGCGGTTCCCGGCGTCGGGCGGCCGCTCAGCGGCGGTGCGCCCAAAAGCGCGGCTGACGTGCCGGAAGCCCGGAACCGTCCGGGGAATCCGGTGCCCCGGTGGTCCCCGGCGCGGTGCCCTCCGCCGATCCCCCGGCTCTCCGGACGCTCCCCGGGTGCCCGGCGCTGTCGGCGGTTTCCGGGGCCGCCCCGGGCTCCGAGTTCTCCCCGCCGTCAGGCTCCTCCGGGAGCCGGCGCCGCCGCCGGTGCTTGAGCAGCGCCCAGGGGGCCCGGGACGGGATGACCTCGGTACCCGCCTCGCGCGCCGCGGTGGCCGCCGCCTGGGCGACCGGGAGTACGGTCTCGTCCCGGGCCGCGTCCGGCCGGTCCGGCTCCGGCCAGAGGCCGAGCGCCGCGCAGAGCGTGGGGAGCATCGCCATCGCGGCGGTCGCGTACCCCTCCGCCGACGGGTGATAGTTGTCGACCGAGAACATCTCGCGGGGGTTCGCGGCGAACTCCGGGCCCAGCAGATCGCCCAGGGAGACCGTCCGGCCGCCCTGCTCCACCGTGACGATCGTCTGCGCCGCCGCGAGCTGGCGCGAGACCCGGCGGGCCAGCCAGCGCAGCGGCTGATAGACCGGCTCGATCGTGCCCAGGTCGGGGCAGGTGCCGACGACGACCTCCGCCCCGGCCGTACGCAGTCTGCGGACCGCCGCCGCCAGATGGCGGACGGACTCGGTGGGCGGCATCCGGTGGGTGACGTCATTCGCCCCGATCATGATCACGCAGACGTCGGGCAGCCGAGAGGTGTCCGACAGCAGCAGCGTCACCTGCCGGTCGAGATCGTCGGAGCGCGCACCCGAAAGGGCGACATTGACCACGTCCACCGGGCGCTCGGCGACCGCCGCGAGACCGGAGGCGAGCAGCGCCGCCGGGGTCTGCCCGGCCCGGCGCACGCCCTGACCGGCGGCCGTGGAGTCCCCGAGCACCCCCAGGAACAGCGGCCCGGTCCGGCCGAACGCCAGCCCGTACAGTCCGTCGCCGCGCGGCGGCAGGGGCGCGATCCCGCCACCGACGGACCGCTTCGCCAACTGGACCTCCGCCAGTACCAGCCCCAGGGCGGCCACCCCGGCCAGGCCGATGCCGCCACCGCCGTAGGCCGCGCCCGCGGCGATGCGCCGTGCCACTCTCGCTCCCGACACCGCCCACCTCCTGTCGTCAAGACCTAACTGCCCGGTAACCGGTATCGCCCAATCACAGGCCGGTGCGCATACGCTTTACCGCACCCTCCCCGGACCGCCCGGCACCCTCCCGCACCTCTCGCGTCTTTCGTACCTCCCGCACCTTCCGTGCGACCCTCGCAACCATCGAGGCCCCGCCTCACCACCGCGGCAGCAGGACCGAGACCATCGGAACCGGCACCTTTCAGACGGAGATCCCGGAGAACAATTGTGCGCTTTTACGACTCGATGATCAGCCTGGTCGGCAATACCCCATTGGTGAAGCTGAACCATGTGACCGAGGGGATCCAGGCGACCGTCCTGGCCAAGGTCGAGTACTTCAACCCCGGCGGCTCGGTGAAGGACCGGATCGCCGTGCGCATGATCGAGGCGGCGGAGGAGAGCGGCGCGCTGCTCCCCGGAGGCACGATCGTGGAGCCGACCAGCGGCAATACCGGGGTCGGACTGGCGATCGTGGCCCAGCGCAAGGGCTACAAGTGCATCTTCGTCTGCCCGGACAAGGTGTCCACCGACAAGATCAACGTACTGCGGGCCTACGGTGCCGAGGTCGTCGTCTGCCCCACGGCCGTCGACCCCGAGCACCCGGACTCGTACTACAACGTCTCCGACCGGCTGGTCCGGGAGACCCCGGGTGCCTGGAAGCCCGACCAGTACTCCAATCCGAACAATCCCCGCTCGCACTACGAGACCACCGGTCCCGAACTGTGGGACCAGACCGACGGGAAGATCACCCACTTCGTCGCGGGCGTCGGTACCGGCGGCACGATCTCCGGCACCGGCCGCTACCTCAAGGAGGTCAGCGACGGCCGGGTGCGGATCGTCGGCGCCGACCCCGAGGGCTCCGTCTACAGCGGCGGCTCCGGCCGCCCCTACCTGGTCGAGGGCGTCGGCGAGGACTTCTGGCCGACCGCGTACGACGCCTCCGTGACGGACGAGATCGTCGCCGTCTCGGACAAGGACTCCTTCCAGATGACCCGCCGCCTCGCCAAGGAGGAGGGGCTGCTGGTCGGTGGCTCCTGCGGAATGGCCGTCGTCGCGGCGCTCAAGGTCGCGGAAGGGCTCGGCCCCGACGACGTCGTGGTCGTCCTGCTGCCCGACAGCGGGCGCGGCTACCTCTCGAAGATCTTCAACGACGAATGGATGGCGGACTACGGTTTCCTGGAGGAAGCCGGGCCCGCCGCCTCCGTCGGCGACGTACTCCGGCACAAGGAACGCGGGAAGATCCCCAGCCTGGTCCATATGCACCCGGAGGAGACCGTCGGCGAGGCGATCGACGTCCTGCGGGAGTACGGCGTCTCCCAGATGCCGATCGTCAAGCCGGGCGCCGGGCACCCCGATGTGATGGCCGCCGAGGTCATCGGCTCCGTGGTCGAGCGGGAACTGCTCGGCGCGCTCTACACCGGGCGCGCCACCCTCGGCGACCCGCTGGAGAAGCATATGAGCGCACCCCTGCCGCAGGTCGGCTCGGGCGAGCCGGTCGCCGACCTGATGGCCGTACTCGGCGACACCGCGAGCGCGGCGGACGCGGCGATCGTCCTGGTGGAGGGGAAGCCCACGGGCGTCGTCAGCCGCCAGGACCTGCTGTCGTTCCTGGCGTCGGGCGCGAAGTAGCCCGCGCGGGCGGGACGGGGCTCCGCGGGTCCGCCGAGGCGGTGCCCGGCGCGGTGCCCCCACCCGCCGCCCGGTGGCCGGTCGCCGCGCCCGCGATACGTACCCCGGGGCGGTTCACAGGGACGGAACGCGGGTTTCACACAGCCGCAGCACCGGCTTAACACGGTGCGGGGAGAGTAGAGGTCGTCGGCGGGGCCCCGGCCAGGGGCACGGTCCCGCCGACACCCAGCCGGCGTCTTGGATCCTCCGGAGCGGCTCCCGGACCCGAAGACGCCAGGACGCGGCGGCGACCGGCCGGTGACGGACCGGGTCGTACGCGTCCCACGCGGGGACCGCCGACGTCCCGTCTCCGGACCGGCGGTCCGGAGGTGGCGGTCCCCGCGTCTCACCCCTACGCCCGGTGGCGGGAGCCCGTACGGCGTACCGGCTCATCGACCCACCGGCGCGCGACGGCACAACGGGTCCCGGGCCGCGCGGCTCACCAACGCGCGGCCCGGAAGTATCGGATATCCCGAACGTCCCGGACGGCCCCGGAAGGGGCGGGACCGGCCGGACGCGGGGCCGGGCCGGCGCTCACCCGGCCCGGCCCCGGCCCTCACACCTCCCAGTCGGAGTCCTGCTCCGACTTACGGCGCCGGACCCGGGCGAAGAACCCCTGGCCCCGGACCGCATGGACGAAATTCACCCCGACGATGCCGAGCCAGGTCACCAACAGGCCCTTGAAGCCGGCGTTGACCACGCCGATCGCGGTCAGCGGCACGGCCAGGATCATCGACAGGATCCCGAACCCGAACCGCTCGCCGAAGTTCGAGTCCTCCGGCTGAGCGGGTCGGGCACCCCGGGCCACCACCATCTGCTGCTCGGCCAGCTGACGGCGGACCCGACGGTCGACCGTGCCGTCCACGCGCTGCTCCACCTTCTCCAGGAAGGAGTCGACGAGTGCGGACTCGTACTCCTCACCCAGTTCGCGGCGCGCGTGCAGGGTCGCGTCGAGTTCTTTTCTGAGCTCAGGGTCGCGGGCTTCCATACCGGCAACGCTACGGGCCGGAACGCGCCACGTCAGTGGGGGTAACCCCCGGACTTCCCCTCAGGAAACCCGGGGGGCGATGGAGAGCCGCTGCTGAAGATGAGACGTGACACGCGTCTGACCTGGCCGCTGTTGCTTTGAGGAACGCCGCTATGGACGGTTGACTCCGCACGCGATGGTGTAGGCGACACCGTGCACCGATATGTCCCTTCTTGAGGAAGTGCGGATGTACGACCCGAACACTCGCCTACACGAGGGTGAGGTGGAGAGCGAAGGCGCCGAGGGCTTCCTTCTCGGGCGGGTAGATGTCACGGATCGCGGCGACGAGCTGGTCGTGGGCCATGTCCGGTCCGCCGATCGCGGCGGGGTCTTCGGCGTCCAGCATCGCGGCGAACGAGCCGTACTTCCGGATAGCGGTGATGCGGGTGGTCAGCTTCTCGTCCGCGCAGGCGATGGTCAGGGTGTCCCCGGCGGCCATTTTGCGGATCTTGGGGTAGCCCACGCGGACCTCGATGGTCTTCGCGCCGGAGGCGATCAGGTCGAAGTACGGCTTGCGGATGCTGAGGGAGTGCTCGGCCCTCTGCTGGTCGCCGGTCATGTCGCGTCTCCTTCGGGCTCAGGCTCTGGTAGTTGCGGACAGGGCAGGGCGGGCGGCCGCGTCGATGGTGGCCAGCCGTTCGGACAGACCCTCGACTGCTGCCTGGCGGGGGTAGTGGCGGGTGAGGTACGAGGTGAGGTCGCCGGCCCGGTGGCGTACGGAGTCGACGACGCGGGCGGAGTCGAGGGCCTGGTGGCCGAGGGCGACGGCGTCGTCGGGGTCGCCGAGGAGAGCATGGGCGAGGGCCATGTCGATGCGGGCGATGGCCTCCCGGCTGGGGGACCTCGATGCAGCAGGGGCAGCCTTGTAGGTTGCCAGGGCTTGTTCGGCGTGTCGGCGGGCTTCTTCGGCCTGGCCGAGCCAGATGAACGAGGTCGCCGGGTAGGAGGTGAGGGCGTAGTCGGCCAGCGGCAGTACGTCCATGCCGAAGCGGCGGGGCGAGCGGGGCGGCAGGAGCCCGTGGGCGTTCTGGGCTGCCCGGTAGGCGGTGGTGAAGCCGTCCGTGTCGCCGTCGGCGGCGGCCGCGCGGGCGGCCTGGGCGTGCAGGCGTACGGTCAGCGGATGGGTGGCCGGGGCCTCGATGAGGCCCTTGAGGGCGGCGTCGCGGGCCTTGCCGGGCCGTTGCTCGTACAGGTTGATGGAAGCCGAGGCGTCCATGGCCCACGCGCACAGCTGGCCGTGTCCGGCCTGCTGGCCGTGGACGAAGGCGTCGGTCGCGAACGCCAGGCCGGTACGGGCGTCGCCGAGGTCATGGGCGAGCCACGCCAAGAGCTCGGACAGCCAGCCGGCGAACGCCAGCAGTTCACGTTCCTGGCGGTGGGTGTGACGGCCTTTGAGGAGGGCGTCGACCTTGCGTCGGTAGTCCATCACCGCGTCGAAGACGGCCCGGGGCGGCTTGAGTGAGTACGCCCGGTTGAACTCGGTGACCGCGAGGTCGAGGTGGTCCAGGGTTCCCGAGCCGAGTGAGGTCGCCTCGGCCTGCCGGGTGAACTCCATGGCCTCGGCTGCGGCCTGCTGGAGGATCTGAGCTGCGGCGGCCGGGGAGGCCACGGCCAGTCCGGCGAGCTTGACCGCGTCTCGACGCTTCGTCGTCCCCACCTCCGTGCCGGTCTGCGGACCGGCACCTGTGCCGACCGCTGTCCCTTGGAGAAGTGTTCCATTCGGGCCGTCCCCGTTCCCAAGCGGATCGGCATCGTCCTGGGCAGGGGCAGGGGAGTAGTCGCGGGCGAAGCCCAGCTCGACGGGGTTGGTGGCCAGCAGGCGGCACAGCAGGTCCTGGTAGTCGGGGCTGGGCAGGCCGCCGGCCTCCCAGTCTTTCCAGGACCGTTCGGACAGCCCCATCTTGGCCAGGTTCTCGTCCTCGACGAACCGGTGGGCGGCGGCGACGGCCTGGACGACGGTCCACCCCATCGCGAGGCGGCGGCACTTGAGGCGGCGGTGACCGCAGTGGTCCTCGATCTGGGCCGCGATCCGCGCGATGAGGACCTGCGGCACCGGGTCGGGGGAGCCGGCCTCACCCAGGGCCCGTTCACGTAAGGCTTTGCCGCACGAGATGTCGTGGATCACTCGGGTCTGCGGCTTCGCCTGGGATTTCACTGGTCGCCTCCCCCGCGAGCACGATGCGGGCGCAGGTTGCGCCGCCTGTGCCGGCCATCGGTTGCTTGCCTGCCCCGGCAGGGGATCAAACCACCTGGCGAAGGCGGGTTCGCCGCCCGCAGGGTGCGGCCGTACCGCCCACGAGGGGCGGTTACCTCTCACTACCCGCGACGACGCAAGCAGATCACTCTGAATCCCGGCGCCGCGTCCGGCCGACGGACCCTTCGGCATCGGCCGACTTCCCTTCGGCGGTTGCGTCAGGGGCATCCGGCCGGACGCGCCGCGCCCTCCACCCCGTCCGCATGCCCCAGGCCCCGGCCCGGGGCGAAAGACCGAGAGGGATTCCATGGAAGACGCACAACCGACCGCTGCTCTGTCCGGGCAGATCGTCCGGCTCGACCGTCTGGACGGTTCGCTGATCGAGCGAATGCGGCACGAGGCCCTGACGGTCCCGGCGCCCTGGAAGGCCGAGTACGGCGATTTCCAGTCCGGCGGCTGGTGGACCACATCGCTGATGAACGCCTCCGGCGACGCCGCCGACGTCAGGATCGCCGACGGCGCCGCCCGCCCCACCGCCCTGCTGGAGCACATGCCCGCCACCGCCGGCCTGCTGACTGAACTGGGCCTGAACTACATGTGGGTGCGGCTCGCCCGGCTGGAGCCGAACGCGTTCCTGTGGGAACACCGTGACTACGACGAGCTCGACCAGGTCGAACGCCATCGTCTGCACATCCCGCTGCACACCAACTCCTCCGCGTTCCTGGTCACCGGCGGCACCAAGGTCCACATGGACGGTGGTCGGATCTGGCGGCTGACCCCGACCTACGCGCACGGGGTCTGCAACCTGCTCGGCCCGGACCGGATCCACCTGATCGCGGACGTCTACGCCGATGACGCCTACGCCCGCCTCGCCAAGAACGCGGACGAGCCGACCAAGGCAGAGCGTCTGCCGTCCGCGTCGGAAGCGGAGCTGGCCGAGCGGATCGCCGCCGCCCGGCGCCTGGCCGACCTCGGGTACGTGGAGGCCGCCGAACAACTGCTGCTGCGGCTGTTCTACTCCTACGCCCTCCCCGAGGGCACCGCCTACGACCTGATCGCCGGCCTGCACACCGCGCTCGGCGACAGCGAGGCCAACCGCCGCTGGACGGCCGCGAAGTCCAGGCTCCTCGCCCTCGTCCCGTGACCCGGCCCGCACCTGTCCGCGCCACCACCAGCCCGGAAGGACTCCCGCTCATGCCCACCGCACTGTCCTCGGCCCCGGCCGAACTGCACCTGGCCGAACTCACCGAGGCCAACCGGCCCGCCCAGCTGCCGCTGCTGACCCGCATCGCCGGCCTCCTGTCGGCCTCCCCGGCCGTCACCCACCTGTTGGTACGCGGCTCGCTCGCTTCCGGCACCGCCGACCGCCTCTCGGACGTCGACTTCGTCGTCGGCGTCCACGACCGCGACCTGCCCGCCTTCACCTCGGCCCTGAACGACCTGATGACGATCGCGGCCGGAGCCCTGTTGCCCGGCTGGCGCGACACCATCGTCGCGGACCTCGGCGGCATCGGGTTCGTCTTCCTCGTCCAGCACGAGGGCAAGCTCCAGCAGGTCGACCTCTACATCGCGCCCACCTCCCGGATCACCGCCCTGCGGCGCGAGGTGGGCGGCAAGATGCTGCTTCAGCGCCCCCCGGAAAAGATCACCACCCCCCAGATCGAGCAGGCCCGGACCCACGTGGCCGAGCTGACGGCCCGGCCGCGTTCGTGCACCGAGCTGCTGATCGAGCATCTGGTGCTGGCGGTGCTGCTGCACAAGCGCGTCCAGCGCGGGCAGCGGTTCGTCGCCTACGCCGAGTGGCACCTGCTGCACACCGCGACGAAGGACCTGATCAAGACCGCGCTCGCGCCGACGTCGCGGTTCTGGGGGTGGTACCAACTGCGTGAGGAGCTCGCGCTCACCCCGATCGGCCGGGCCTGCCTGGCCGACCTGGACGCCGCGATCACCTCCCCGGCCGTCCCGGACGCCGCCGATGTCAACGACGCCCTGGACCGGGTGATCGCGCTGACGACGAGGGCCTGCCCGAACGCCCTGGACGGCCTGGCGGACGCGATCACCGCCTACCGCACCTACTTGGAGCTGGCGTGAAGCCCCGGGCCAGCCGCCTCCCCGCCCCGGCCACCGGCCGGGACGGGGCCCGAGGCCCGCAGAAGACGGCGGTGTTCTTCGGAGGCGTGGTCCCCGCCTCCCCGGGCGAGGAACGCCTCGCCGAAGAGGTCGGCACGGCCCTGGCCGGGGCCGGGTTCGCGCTGCTGCACGGCGGCTACAACGGGCTGATGGAAGCCGCCGCCCAAGGTGCCGCGGCCAAGGGCGGCACGGTCACCGGTGTCACCCTCGCCGACAAGCACACTCAGTGGGGCGACTTCAACCCGTACGTCACCGACGAGGTTCACCTGCCCGACATCGGCGCCCGCCTCAACCACTACCTCGACTCGGCGGACCTGGTGGTCGCGATGGGTGGCGGGGTCGGCACCCTGCACGAGCTGACCGCCGCCCTCTACTACGCGGGCAACATCCGATCCGTTCCCGTCTGGATCACCGGTCCCACCGCACTGAAGCTGCTGGCCTTCCTGCGGCGCGAGAAGTGGCTGTTCGAGACGCCCACCCGGCCGCTTGGCTTCATCAGCCCGATCGCGTCGGCGGCCGCGTTCGCCACCCAGCTCCACTCCTTGACAGCCGAGAAGGAGGCCGGAGCATGACCGCCACCACCACCGCCACCCTGGCGGCCCGGGTAGCCGAGACGGCCTGCGTCGCCGACACATTCACTCTGGCCGACGGACAGGTACTGGACACGTACTTCGACGAGTACCGCCTGGCCGCCCACCCGCAGTTGCTGCACGACGTCGCCGACGCGATGGCCGCCCTCGTCCCCGGGGACGCCGAGGTACTGGCCGGGATCGAGCTCGGCGGTGTCCCTCTGGTCATCGCCCTGTCGGCCGTGACCGGGCTACCGGCCGCGTTCCTCAGGCGGCTGTCCAAGCGTTACGGCTCCAAGCGGCAGATCGAGGGCGCCGACGTCACCGGGCGGCGGGTCGTCCTGGTCGACGACGTGGTCCGCTCCGGCGGCCAGCTGCTGGCCATGACCCGCATACTGCGGGTCGCCGGAGCTCCGGTCACCCACGCGCTGTGCGTACTGGAACGTCCGCTCGGCGGACGACTGCTGCTGGACGAGCACGGTGTCGCCCTCCACCCGCTGCTGACCGAGGCCGACCTGCCCACCGCCAAGGGGGCGGCGTCGTGACGGGGGCGGTGCTGTTCGACATGGACGGGGTCCTGCTGGACAGCCGCCACGCGACGCTGGCCACCCTCGCCGGGATCGCTACCGCCGCCCTCGGGCGCCGCGTCACCGCCGCCGACCTGCCACCGGACGCACTCACCAACCCGCGAGTGGAGGTCCTGACCGGACTCGGCGTAGCCGAGGCGGACGAGCTCTGCGCGCTCTGGTGGGACCCGGCCCTGGCCACCGCCACCGGTACCGGTACCACCCTGTTCCCCGGGGTGCTGGAAGGGCTGACGGCGATCAAGGACGCCGGGATCGCGACGGGCCTGGTCACCCTGCAGACCCGCACCCGGCTGCCCTGGCTGCTGGCCCGTGCCGTCCTGGCACTGCTGGACGTGACCGTCTGCCGGGAAGACGCCGAGGCCAAACCCGCCCCGGACGGGCTCCTGCTCGCCCTGGGCAAGCTCGGTGCCGACCCGTTCGAGACGGCGTTCCTCGGCGACACCGTCGGGGACATCGCCGCCGCCCGCGCCGCAGGCATCACCCCGCTCGGGGCCGCGTGGGGCTATGCCGGACCCGCCGCCCTCAAGGCGGCCGGGGCCGCCGCTGTCCTGGACGATCCGATCCGGATCGGGCCCGGCCTGCTTGACTTCACGTCCTGCCCGAGGACCGGGCTCACGGCGACGACACGCACACGCTGAGCGACCTTGACTCCCGACCCGCTACAGTCGTTGGAGCAGCAGACAGGACAGCACCTCTGGTGATCTGCTGCACCACCGATGTGATCAACGGATCTGGAGTCAAGGTGCGGCCCATGGGGGCGCGAGCTATCCGCGTCGAGCCGGAGAACTGAGAACCCTCTCAGTCCCTAGTTCTCGGCCCGGCTCGGCGTGTGATCTCCCCTCCCACCTTCCGTGACTCCTCCGTGAGGCCATCCAGCCATGCGCTCGACGCAGATCCGTCAGACCTTCACCGACTACTTCACCTCCCGCGGCCATCAGCCGGTCCCCTCCAGCCCGCTGGTCCCGGACGACCCGACCCTGCTGCTTGCCAATGCCGGGATGAACCAGTTCAAGCCCTACTTCCTGGGTGAGACCACCCCACCCTTCCCCCGCGCGACCAGCATCCAGAAGTGCGCCCGCACCTCCGACATCGACAACGTCGGCCGTACCAACCGGCACGCGACGTTCTTCGAGATGATGGGCAACTTCTCCTTCGGCGACTACTTCAAGGAGGACGCCATCGCCTTCGCCTGGGAGCTGCTGACCCAGGGGTACGGGCTGGAGAAGGACAAGCTCTGGATCACCGTCTTCGAGAACGACGACGAGGCCGAGCACATCTGGCGCCGCATCGGCGTCCCCGCCTCCCGCATCCAGCGCCTGGGCATGGAGGACAACTACTGGTCCATGGGCGTCCCCGGCCCCTGCGGACCGTGCTCGGAGGTCAACTACGATCGCGGCCCCGCCTTCGGCAAGGAGGGCGGCCCCGCTGTCGACGGCGAACGCTACGTCGAGATCTGGAACCTGGTCTTCATGCAGTTCCAGCGCGGCGAAGGAGACAAGAAGGGCAACTTCCCCGTGCTCGGCGAGCTCGCCCGCAAGGGCGTCGACACCGGCCTCGGCCTGGACCGGCTCGCCGCCATCCTTCAGGACGCCCCGAACGTCTGCACCACCGACCTGCTCCTGCCCACCTTCCACACCGTCCAGGACCTCGCCGGACGGGCCTGCCCGGACGAGGGCGAGGAGAAGGTGTCCTTCCAGGTCGTCACCGAGCACGCCCGCTCCATCGCCTTCCTGATCGCCGACGGCGTCCTGCCCGCCAAGGACGGCCGCGGCTACGTCCTGCGGCGCCTGATGCGCCGCGCGATCCGCCACGCGCGTCTGCTCGGCATCGACGGCCCAGTCCTGCCCGCCGCCACCGCCTCGGTGATCGGCAACCTCGGCAGCGTCTGGCCAGAGCTGACCACACAGGCAGCGCTGATCGAGCAGGTCGTCACCGCTGAGGAAGGGTCCTTCACCCGCACCCTCGCCCAGGGCACGAGGCTGCTGGACGCCGCGATCAGCCGCACCCGGCACAGCGGCTCGGCCGCCCTGCCCGGCGAGACCGCGTTCGAGCTCGCCGACACCTACGGATTCCCTCTGGAGCTGACCGTCGAGGCCGCCCGCGACGCCGGGCTGACCGTCGACGAGGATCGCTTCGCGGCGCTCCTGAACGAGCAGAGGAAGCGCGCGAAGGACGGAGGCAAGGCCAAGACCGCCGAGGCCCTAAGGAAGATGGACACCTACCGCGAGCTGGCCGCGCGCCTGCCCAGGACCGAGTTCCTCGGCTACGAGCACCTGACAGCGGAGGCCACCGTCACCGGCCTCATCTCCGGTGGCACCGTCGTCACCGCCGCCGGGCAAGGAACCGAGGCCGAGCTCGTGCTGGACCGCTCGCCTTTCTACGCCGAGGCCGGCGGCCAGATCGGCGACACCGGCACCTTGGATCTCACCGACGGCACCCGCCTGCAGATCACCGACACCCGCTACGGCCTGGAAGGCTTCCGCGTCCACACCGCCCGCGTGATCGAAGGCGAGCTGACCACCGGGGCCAGCGGCGAAGCCGTCGTGGACGCCGAACGCCGGGCCGGCCTGATGCGGTCACACTCCGCCACCCACATCCTGCATGCCGTCGTCATGGCCACCCTCGGCGAGCACGCCCGCCAGCAGGGCTCCCTCGTCGAGCCCGACCGGCTCCGCTTCGACTTCGCCCACTTCACCGCCCTCACCCCCGACCAGCTCCACCAGATCGAGCAGGCCGTCAACGGCCACGTCCTCGACGACCCGGCCGTGCGGGCCTGGTACGCCGACCGCGCCGAAGCCGAGGCCGCCGGTGCCATCGCCCTGTTCGGAGAGAAGTACGGTGACACCATCCGCATCGTCGACATCGGCGACTTCTCCCGCGAGCTCTGCGGCGGCACCCACGTCGCCCACGGCTCCCAGGTCGGCGCCTTCCGCCTCCTGTCCGAATCCTCGATCGGCTCCAACCTCCGCCGCGTCGAAGCCCTCACCGGCCACGGCACCCTCCGCCACCAGGGCACCGAACGGCGCCTGCTGAACGAACTCGCCAGCCTCCTCGGCACCCGCCCCGCCGACGCCCCCGGGGCCTTGAACCAGCGGCTGGAAGTCCTCGCCGCCGCCCAGGCCGAGCTGGGACAACTGCGGGCCGCCGAACTGCGCTCCCAGGCCGTACAGCTTGCCGGTACAGTCCGCCCCGCCGATGGCGGACAGCTCGTCGCCCAGAGGGTCACCGGCGTCACGCCGGACGAGCTGCGGCAGCTGGCCTCCGAAACCCTGGCCCAGCTGCCCTCCGGCCCCACGGCCGTGATTCTGGCTCTGGAGCATTCCGGCAAGGCTCTGCTCGTCGCGGCCATCACACCTCACCTGCTCGGCCGCGGCATCCAAGCCTCCCAGGTCATCGCTCGCGCCGCGAAGACCGTCGGCGGCGGAGGCGGCGGCACCGGCGCCCTCGCCAGCGCGGGCGGACGCCGCCCCGAATACCTCGACCAGGCCCTCACCGCCGCCACGGAGGACGCCACCGCTCTCCTGACCCAGTGACATACACGCGCCGCCCGTGAACTTCCATCGGACTTCACCTTCACCAGCACGGTGAAGTCCGGTGCCATCGACTTCGACGTACTTGACTGATCACCTGAGCAACGGATAGTGGCGTGGTCCTCTCCAGGGGATGTTGGGGAGGGGCACGCCACATTCCCCCGGCTCCCAGCACAGGGCGTAGGTCATCATCATCCGACAGATCTGTCGGTGGGCTGCCGTAGCGTGGAGTGCATGGCCCTGAGTACCGATGAACGTGACCTGTTGCGGAGGATCGCCGACTCGCCGGAGCCGGTGGCCCTCCGGGTCCTGGAGGCGCACGCGTGACGTCCCCTGAGGCCCGGGCGCTGCCCGGCCCGGTCAGCTCGATCCGTCTCACCTACAGGAGCAGGGCTGGTGGGACACCGGCGCGGACGAGCCGGAGATCTGGCACGTGGCCGCCGACCTGTACGACTGGGAAGCCGAACGTAACGTAGAGCACGTCGGCGGCTTCGAGTTCTACCGCGCCGACCCCTATGCCACCCGCGACCTGTTCGGCGTTCTCGACGGTTCCGACGGCGACGTCGGCGTGATCGCCGAGTCGATCCTGAACCCGGCTACCGGGCACTTCCGAGACGACTTGGACGAGTACGCCGAGCCGTTCGGGTCGGGCATGCTCCTGCTCAACTCCGCGCAGTTGGAGCGTCCGTGGCGGGGGTTCGGCGTCGGAGCGGTGCTGGCGGGCAAGGCCATCGCACGGCTGGGGGCCGGCGCCCGTGGGGCCGCCTGCTACCCGTCCCCGCTGGACCGGGCCGGACTTGAGGACGCCGCCGCCCGTGACCGCGCCGTCAGCGCCCTGCAACGCACGTGGACAAGTCTGGGGTTTCGCCCCTACCGCGGCGATGGTGTCTACATCCTGAACCTCGCCACCACAGCCCTGAGCGAGGCGCTGCCGGTGCTGATCGACCGTGTCGAGGCGCTGCCGCAGCCCGACCGTCAGGAGTGGGAGGCGGGAATCGACCAGGGTGCGTCCAGGGTGTGACGGGTCCGCCGGGGCGAACGGGAGCGAACCGGCGCCGACCGGTCAGTCAGCTGTAGGGCCATGCCCGAGGTGCCGCCGTCCGAACCACATCATCGGAAGGCGGCCGCGTATCCGCGGCAACCTCCTGCCGTCGCCTTCGGCGATTTCCGTCGCACCGGCCGGAACCGGACAGTCTGCATATAGTCATGCAGAGTCCCGGGTGGCTGAATAGGGTGGGGAGTCCCGGCGCCCACCGCTCGCGTCCGGGCGTGGCGCCCGAGCGGCAGCAGGAGGACCAGGCATGACGGACAGCCCCGCCGCGCGGCTGCAACAGCTCTTCGAGGGGCACCGGCTCACCCCCACCCAGCGGCGGATCGCGCACAGCATGGTGCGCCGCGCCGCCGACGTGCCCTTTCTGTCGAGCGTCGAGCTGGCCCAGGTCGCCGGGGTCAGCCAGCCCTCGGTCACCCGGTTCGCCGTCGCCCTCGGCTTCGACGGCTACCCGGCGCTCCGCCGCCATCTGCGGGAAGTCGTCCCGCCCGGCGACGCACCCGCCGGAGCCGACCTCAACGAATACCAGCAGGCCGTCGGGGCCGAGATCGAGAATCTGCGGCGGCTCGGCGAAATCCTCGCCGACCCCGCGCCGGTGATCCGCGCGGCCCGGCTGCTCGCCGCCTCCCGGCCGCTGCCCGTACTCGGGCTGCGGGCCGCCGCCGCGCAGGCGCGCGGCTTCGCCTATTTCGCGGGCAAGGTCCACCCCGACGTCCGCCTCCTCGACGAGGGCGGCAGCCTGCTCGCCGACCGGATCGACGACGCCCGGCACTCCGGTGCCACCGCCCTGCTCTGCTTCGCCCTGCCCCGGCACCCCCGTGAGGTCGTCGAAGCCCTCGGCTGGGCCAGGGACGCCGGGCTGACCGTGATCACCGTCGCCGACTCCGCCTTCGCGCCGGTCGCCGCCGCGAGCGATCTGCTGATCCCCGCCGCCGTGGGCACCGGGCTCTCCTTCGACACCGCGTGCGCGCCGATGCTGCTGGGCCGGGTACTGCTGGAGGCCATGTGCGACGAACTGCCGGACGCGCAGGCACGGCTCGAGGAGTTCGACGCGAGGGCCGTGGCCAGGGGGCTGTTCGCCGAGTAGCGGGCGGCTGCGCGGGGGCCGGGCGGCGGTTGTCCACAGGTGGTGCCGTTCTCAGACGGCGCTCAGAAAACGCCGCTAACCTGCCCGGGACGGGGACGTCATCGATGACCGGTACGCGGAAGGAGCGGGCGTGGGGCGCGGGGCGCATTCGCTGGCGAGAGTGGCGGTGGTGGTACGGGCGGGCGCGGCCCCCCTGTGGTGGCTCGGACTCCTGGGCGCCGCCGTGGGCGCCCTCGTGCCGGGGCTGACCGGCCGCCGGATCGGGCTGCTCACCGGGGCCGCCCTGTTCATCGTGGCGCTCGCCGTCACCTCCGTCGTACGCCGCCGCCGCTACACCCACTTCGCGGACACCGCGACCCGGGCCGGGCGCGGCGACGTCCTCCAGGACCGGGCCGTGACGCTGCGGCTCCGCCGCAAGGCCCTGCGCTGGTGGCTGGTCGGCGCCTTCGCGATAGCAGTCGTCAGCTCCTTCGCCCTGCCCGGCGCGATAGGTCTGGCACTGGCCGGAGTGGGCGCCGGGCTCTGGGCGAAGGCGCTCTGGCTCGGCCGCCGGGAGCGCGATACGGAGCAACTGCTGTGGCTCCGTACGGACTGGACCGGACGGGGTGCCGTCGGCGAGCCCGTCAAGGGGTTCCGTACGACCGGCGTCGCGGCGGGCGACGCGGCGCTCGGCGGGGGCCGTCGCCGCCGCTGACCTCCGGTCGGGGTGCGCCGCCCTTTTCTTGACCGGCCGCCCTGGAGACCCCCTTCCCGGAGGCCCTGTGCCTTCGGCAATGGGGGGACCCCCAGCGCCTTGGTCCTTAGGGTGAGGCCCACGCCACCCGCCCAGCCGGGCGAGCCAGTCGGGCGACCGCGCGCCGCCTGTGGCTTGTCGCGCAGTTCCGCCCCCTGTGCCTTCGGCAATGGGGGGACCCCCAGCGTCTTGGTCCTTAGGGTGAGGCCCACGCCACCCGCCCAGCCGGGCGAGCCAGTCGGGCGACCGCGCGCCGCCCGTGGTTGCTCGCGCAGTTCCCCGCGCCCCTAAATGCTCTCCCCGACCCGGTCATGAAGCGGGCGCAGGGGGTCCGGAAGGTCCCGCCCGGGGGTCAGCAGGCTAGGCAGGGGATTGAGAGGGGGGACGCCGTGCCCCCGGGGAGGACGATGCGGACTCCCAGTGCGCCGCACTGGGTGCACGGCATCCGGGTGCGGCAGCGGAAGGCGAGTACGACCTCCCGGTCGACATGGGCCGCCAGTTCGGTGTAGCGGGGGTCGACCCAGTCGGCTGAGTGGCCGTTGAGGTTTTCGCCGGTCGTCATCGCGGGGGTTCTCCTCGGGGTGGTGCTCGGTGGTACGGGCCGTCAGGCGCCGAGGTGGGGGCGCGGGCGGAGGCGGGCGGTGGGGCCGTCGACGAGGTCGCCGATCCGGGCGCCCGAGCGGCGGGCCTCCAGATGGAGCCGGTCGATGTTGACCCGGGGGCCCGCGAGCAGGGTCAGTACGGTCTGGGAGCCCGCCGCGTAGGCGGCGACGTACCCCCGTTCGCCCCGGACGAGCAGTTCCTGGAAGCGGCCCTGGCCGCCCGCTTCCGAGAGCCGGACGCAGACCCCGAGGGCGACGGCGGTCAGGGCCGCCACGCCTTCCGGGTTACCGGCATCGGCGCCGAGCACCAGTCCGTTGGTGCCTGCCGCGAGGACGCCGGTCAGCTGCGGCATCCGCTTTCTCAGGCGCTTGAGTTCGGCGAGTACGTTCTCCTCGGCCGCCACCACTTGCCTCCTCCCCGCGCGCGGGTCCCCGCGTCGCGGCCCGGTCGTACGGCGGTGACGAGCAGGCTACGCAACGTGGCGGCATGCGGAAGGAGTTACTGGCATTTTCCGGCGGAACATGCCACCGGCCCGGTACAGTGCCCCGCCCCGAGACGGCCGGCCCGGCGGCGGATCAGTGGCCGGTCAGTGGCCGATCACTGCTCCAGCAGCGCGTCCGCCCGGTCGCCGCCGGACTCCGCCACGATCTCCGCCACCGTCTGTGCTGCCCGGACGGTGGCGAACGACACCTCGGACCCGCCGCCGGACGCGGTGTCGGATCCGGTGTCGGCCGGTGCCGTCCGGAAGCCGTACACCGCGGGCCGGGGCAGGCTGTTGTAGCCGAAGTGGTTGGAGAAGTAGTACGCGCCCGTGTCCAGCGCCGCGACCACATCGCCCTCGGCCAGCGGCGGCAACGGCCGGGCCCGCGCCAGCAGATCGCCCGCGAAGCACGCCGGTCCCGCCACGTCCTGGACCACCGGGGCGCCCCGCTTCGGCCGCCCCGACGCGTCGTACGCCGCGATCCGCAGCGGCCAGGACTTCGGGTCGTACACGGTTCTGGTCGCCACCTGGACCCCGGCGTGGGTGAGGGCGATCGGCCGCCCGCCGGACACCTTCGCGTACTCGACCCGGGTCAGGATCAGGCCGTGCTTGGCCAGCAGGGACCGGCCGAACTCGGTGACCAGGCCGTACCGTCCGTCGAGCAGCCCGGGGACCCGCTCCTTCAGCAGCCGCGCGTACTCCGCGTACGTCGGCGTCTCCTCGTCCGAGCCGAAGTTCACCGGCAGTCCGCCGCCGATGTCGACGGTGTCGATCTGCCGCCGCCCGGCCGCCGCGTTGATCTCCTCGGCCAGTTCGTAGACCTCGCGTACGCCCTCGGCCATCCGCTCGGGCGGTACGCCCTGGGAACCCGAGTGGGTGTGCAGCCGGGTCAGCCACGGCCGGTCCAGACAGAGCCGGACCAGGGCCGCCCGCGCGCCCTCGTCGCGGAGCGCGAAGCCGAATTTGGAGGTGGCGGTCGCCGTCGAGAGCGCGCTGATCGCGCCCCCACCGACCTGCGCGTTCACCCGGAGTCCGAGCCGGGAATCGGTGGGTCCGGCGGCCAGCAGGGCGTCCAGTCTGGCGACTTCGGCCGGGTTGTCGGCATTGACCGCGATCCCCAGCCTCAAAGCCTCGCGCAGTTCGCCGGGGGTCTTCGCGGGGGAGTCCAGCACGATCCGGCCGGCCGGTATCCCGGCGGCCCCGGCGAGGGCCAGCTCACCGGGGCTGGCCACCTCGGCGCCCACACCGGCGGCGTTCAGCAGGGCCAGTACGGGGACGAGCGGCGCGGCCTTCACGGCGAAGGCGTGCAGGACGGGCGCGTCGGTGACGGCCGCGAAGGCCGAGTGGAGGGCGGCGGCCGAGGACCGGATCCCGGCCGTGTCGAGGAGGGCGACGACCGGCTCCTCCTCGGTGAGCAGGCCCTGTTCGACGGCGGCGCGGACGGCGGCGTCCCGGCGGCGGGCCCGGTCGAGCGCGGCGGGCGACGTGGCGGCAAGTGACCCGGCGATGTCCGACCCGGGACCGGTCGCCCCGGGCGCGTGCGGCGCATCCGGCCCGCCGGATCCGTCCCGTACGTCCTGTCCGTCCCGGCCGTCGTGACCCGGCTGCCCGTCCCGTCCTTCGAGAGTCATATGGCCCAGCCAATCATCCGGTGCCGTCCCGGCGCGAGTGTTGACTAGTCCTATTCATGAGATCAGGATGTGAATAGTTCGAGTCGGCGCGTGGTCGCGCGCCCGCACTCGGACGGCCGCCGCGAACGCCGAGGACGCCGTAACGAGGAGGGCACACCATGTCAGGAGCCGCACCCGGAGCCGGGCCCCGCCCCGTGCGCGCCCCGCGCGGTACGGAGCTGACCGCCCTCGGCTGGCAGCAGGAGGCCGCCCTGCGGATGCTCCAGAACAACCTCGACCCCGAGGTCGCCGAACACCCCGACCGGCTCGTCGTCTACGGCGGCACCGGCAAGGCCGCCCGCGACTGGCGCTCCTTCGACGCCATGGTCCGTACCCTGACGACCCTCAAGGCCGACGAGACCATGCTGGTCCAGTCCGGCCGCCCGGTCGGGGTGATGCAGACCCACGAATGGGCGCCGCGGGTACTGATCGCCAACTCCAATCTCGTCGGTGACTGGGCCACCTGGGAGGAGTTCCGCAGGCTCGAAGCCCTCGGACTCACCATGTACGGCCAGATGACCGCCGGATCCTGGATCTACATCGGCACCCAGGGCATCCTCCAGGGCACCTACGAGACCTTCGCCGCCGTCGCCGCCAAACGGTTCGGCGGCAGCCTCGCCGGAACCATCACCCTGACCGCCGGACTCGGCGGCATGGGCGGCGCCCAGCCGCTCGCCGTCACCATGAACGACGGTGTCGCGATCTGTGTCGACTGCGACCCCCGGGCCGTGGAACGCCGGATCGAGCACCGCTATCTCGACGTCCGGGCCGACTCCGTCGAGCACGCCCTGCGGCTCGCCGTCGAAGCCCGCGACGCCCGCCGCCCCCTCTCGATCGGACTCCTCGGCAACGCCGCCGAGATACTGCCGAGGCTGCTCGCCGAGGGCGCGCCGATCGACATCGTCACCGACCAGACCTCCGCCCACGACCCGCTCGCCTATCTCCCCGTCGGCGTCGACTTCGCCGATATGGCCGGCGCCGCCGCCAAGGACCCGGCCGGGTTCACGACCCGGGCCCGGGAGTCCATGGCCCGGCACGTGGAGGCCATGGTCGGCTTCATGGACGCGGGCGCCGAGGTCTTCGACTACGGCAACTCCATCCGGGGCGAGGCGAAACTCGCGGGCTACGACCGGGCCTTCGCCTTCCCCGGCTTCGTACCCGCCTACATCCGGCCCCTGTTCTGCGAGGGCAAGGGCCCCTTCCGCTGGGCCGCCCTCTCCGGCGACCCCGCCGACATCGCCAAGACCGACCGGGCCGTCCTGGAACTCTTCCCCGAGAACGAGTCCCTGGCCCGCTGGATCCGGCTCGCGGGCGAACGGGTCCACTTCCAGGGGCTGCCCGCCCGGATCTGCTGGCTCGGCCACGGCGAACGGGACCGCGCCGGGGAGCGCTTCAACGACATGGTCGCCAGCGGGGAGCTGGCCGCGCCGCTCGCCATCGGCCGCGACCACCTCGACTGCGGCTCGGTGGCCTCCCCGTACCGCGAGACCGAGGCCATGCTCGACGGCTCCGACGCCATCGCCGACTGGCCGCTGCTGAACGCCATGGTCAATGTGGCCTCCGGCGCGTCGTGGGTCTCCCTGCACCACGGCGGCGGCGTCGGCATGGGCCGCTCCATCCACGCCGGTCAGGTCACCGTCGCGGACGGCACCCCGCTCGCGGGCGAGAAGGTCCGCCGGGTGCTCACCAACGACCCGGGCATGGGCGTCATCCGCCATGTCGACGCCGGATA
Source organism: Streptomyces sp. NPDC020875 (assembly GCF_040641415.1). NCBI lineage: Bacteria > Bacillati > Actinomycetota > Actinomycetes > Kitasatosporales > Streptomycetaceae > Streptomyces > Streptomyces sp. NPDC020875. The sequence goes on from NZ_JBFADP010000005.1 coordinate 92,498, forward strand.
CGAGAGCGCGGAGACGGTCGCCGAGGCGCGGGGCGTACGGATCCCGATGCGCGAGGAACCCGGACCCGCCGGAGCCGTTCGTACGGACGGCACCGGCTCGGGCACCGGCACCTGCTCCGGCTCCGGCTCCGGCTCGGGCACCGGCTCGGGCTCGGGCTCCGGTTCCGGCTCGGGGGAGGGCGACGCGTGACCACGCCCGCCACCACCCCCTCCTTCCACACCATGTGGCGCGAGCTGGCCCCCATCGGCCGCGACCCGGCGAGCGGCGGCTACCGGCGCCACGCCTGGACCGGCGCCGACACCGACTGCCGCGCCTGGTTCCGGGCCCAGGCCGAGACCCGGGGCCTCGCCTACGAGACCGACCGCAACGGCAACCAGTGGGCCTGGCTCGGCGACCCGGCCGCCGGGGACGCCGTCGTCACCGGCTCTCACCTCGACTCCGTCCCCGACGGCGGCGCCTACGACGGCCCCCTCGGCGTCGTCTCCGCCTTCGCCGCGCTGGACGAGATCCGCCGCCGGGGCGCCGAGTTCACCCGGCCCTTCGCCGTCGTCAACTTCGGCGACGAGGAGGGCGCCCGGTTCGGACTCGCCTGCGTCGGCTCCCGGCTCGCCGCCGGACAGCTCACCCGGGAGGCCGCGTACGCCCTCACCGACGCCGACGGCATCACCCTCCCCCAGGCCATGGAACGGGCCGGACACGACCCGGCCGCCATCGGACCCGACCCCGGGCGGCTCGCCCGGATCGGCGCGTACGTCGAACTCCACATCGAACAGGGCCGGGCCCTCGACCTCAGCGGCGACCGGGTCGGCCTCGCCTCCGCGATCTGGCCGCACGGCCGCTGGCGGTTCGACTTCACCGGCGAGGCCAACCACGCGGGCACCACCAGGATCGCCGACCGCCGCGACCCCATGCTGGGCTACGCCGAGACCGTGCTCGCCGCCCGCCGGGCCGCCGAAGCCGCGGGCGCCGTCGCCACCTTCGGCAAAGTCGCCGTCGAACCCAACGGCGTCAACGCCATCCCGTCCCTGGTCCGGGGCTGGCTCGACTCCCGCGCCGCCGACCCCGAGACCCTGGACGCCATGGTCGCCGCCATCGAGACGGCGGCCCGGGAACGGGCGGCCCGCGACGGGGTCGACGTCACGGTGGTACGGGAGTCCTTCACGCCCCTCGTCGAGTTCGGCCACGCCCTGCGCGACGAACTCGACCGGCTCCTCGGCGGCTCCGTACCCGTACTCGGCACCGGGGCGGGCCATGACGCGGGCATCCTCTCCGGGGCCGTACCGACCGCGATGCTCTTCGTCCGCAACCCGACCGGGATCTCCCACTCCCCGGCCGAGTCGGCGGCCGAGGACGACTGCGTGGCCGGTGTCCTGGCCCTGGCGGACGTGGTGGAGGGGCTGGCGTGCGGAACGCGATGACGGCGGCCGGGGCGGACGAGAGCGTCCTGTGGGCCGAGCACGCCTGGCTCGGCGACCACGCCGAACCCGGCGTCGCCGTCGGCATCACCGCAGGCGGCCGGATCTCCACCGTCCGCACCGGCGTCCCCACCCCGCCCCCCGGCGCCCGCGAACTCCGCGGACTCACCGTCCCCGGCCTCGCCGACACCCACTCCCACGCCTTCCACCGGGCCCTCCGCGGCACCGTCCAGGTCGGCTCCGGCACCTTCTGGACCTGGCGCGAGGTGATGTACGGGATCGCCGCCCGGCTCACCCCCGAGACGTACTACACCCTCGCCCGCGCGGTCTACGCCGAGATGGCGCTCGCGGGCATCACCGCCGTCGGCGAGTTCCACTACCTCCACCACGCGCCCGACGGCCGCCCCTACGCCGACCCCAACGCCATGGGCCTCGCCCTGATCGAGGCCGCGCGGGACGCGGGCGTACGGATCACCCTCCTCGACACCGTCTATCTGCACGGCGGCCTCACCACCGGGGGCCACACCCCGCTGACGGGCCCCCAGATCCGGTTCGGCGACGGCTCCGCCGACGCCTGGTACGACCGGTGGACCCGGCTGCGGGAACGGGAGGACGACCGCGCCGGAGTACGGATCGGGGCCGCCGTGCACTCCGTCCGCGCCTTCGCCGAAACCGACGACTACGCGGCCTTCGCCCGGCGCACCGACGGCGCCCCCGTCCATATCCACCTCTCCGAACAGCCCGCCGAGAACGAGGCGTGCCTCGCCGTCCACGGCACCACCCCCACCCGCCTCCTCGACCGGCACGGCTTCTGGAAACCCACCACCACCGCCGTCCACGCCACCCACCTCACCGACGACGACATCCGGATCCTCGGCTCCGCCGGAGCCGGGGTCTGCATGTGCCCCACCACCGAACGCGACCTCGCCGACGGCATCGGCCGCGCCGCCGACCTGGGCCGCGCGGGCAGCCCCCTGAGCCTCGGCACCGACAGCCACGCCGTCATCGACATCCTCGAAGAAGCCCGCGCCATGGAGCTGAACGAACGCCTCCGCACCAGGACCCGGGGCCACTGGACCGCCGCCGCCCTGCTGCGGGCCGCGACCGGGAACGGCCACGCCGCCCTCGGCCGCCCCGACACGGGCCGGATCGAACCCGGCGCGCCCGCCGACCTCACCACCATCGCCCTCGACACCGTCCGCACCGCGGGCCCCGTGCCCCGGCTCGCGGCCGAAGCCGTCGTCTTCGCCGGGACGGCGGCCGACGTACGGAACGTCGTCGTCGGCGGCCGGACCGTCGTCGCCGACGGAATCCACCGCTCCGTACCGGACCCGGCGGGGGAACTGGTCCGGGCGATCGCGGCGGTGATGTCGTGACCCCCGTACGCCGTCCCACCGGCAAGGAGCCCGGCATGACCACCACCCTCATCACCGACATCGGCGTCCTCGTCACCAACACCCCCGGGCTCGGCGACGACACCACACCCCTCGGGCTGCTCCACGACGCCGCCCTCGTGATCGACGCCGCCGACGGCCGGATCGTCTGGGCGGGCCCGGCGGCCGACGCGCCCGACGCCGACCGGCGGTACGACGCCGGAGGCCGCGCCGCGATCCCCGGCTTCGTCGACTCCCACTCCCACCTCGTCTTCGCGGGCGACCGGACCGCCGAATTCAACGCCCGGATGTCCGGCCGCCGCTACGAGGCGGGCGGCATCCGTACCACCGTCGCCGCCACCCGGGCCGCCACCGACGACGAACTCGACGCCAACATCACCCGCTACCTCGCCGAAGCACTCCGCCAGGGCACCACCACCTTCGAAACCAAGTCCGGCTACGGACTCACCGTCGAGGACGAGGCCCGCGCCCTGCGGATCGCCGCCCGGCACACCGACGAGGTCACCTATCTCGGCGCCCATGTCGTCGCCCCCGAATACGCCGACGACCCGGCCGGCTACGTCGACCTGGTCACCGGCCCCATGCTCGACGCCTGCGCGCCCCACGCCCGCTGGGTCGACGTCTTCTGCGAACGGGGCGCCTTCGACGGCGACCAGGCACGAGCCGTCCTCACCGCGGGCGCGGCCCGCGGCCTGGTACCCCGCGTCCACGCCAACCAACTCGGCCCCGGACCCGGCGTACAACTCGCGGTCGAACTCGCCGCCGCCAGCGCCGACCACTGCACCCACCTCACCGACGCCGACATCGACGCCCTCGCCGACGCCCGGGCCACGACCGTCGCCACCCTCCTCCCCGGGGCCGAGTTCTCCACCCGGGCCCGGTGGCCCGACGCCCGGCGGCTGCTCGACGCGGGCGCCACGGTCGCCCTCTCCACCGACTGCAACCCCGGGTCGTCGTTCACCTCGTCCATGCCGTTCTGTATCGCCCTCGCGGTCCGCGACATGGGCATGACGCCCGACGAGGCGGTCTGGTCGGCGACGGCGGGCGGCGCGGCGGCCCTCCGCCGCACCGACATCGGCCGCCTGGCGCCCGGCGCCCGCGCGGACATCGCCCTCCTGGACGCCCCGAGCCCGGTCCACCTGGCGTACCGCCCGGGAGTCCCCCTGATCCAGCAGGTCTGGCGCGCGGGCGCTTTGACGCGACGGGTGAGCCTCGCGGGGTAGCCCCTCCGGGCCGCGCCCTGTGCCTCGGCTCTCCGGGTGAGGCCCACAACGCCGGGTCTCGCCCGGCAGCCTGATGTCGTCAGCGGTCCGCACCACCGTCGTGGCTGTTCGCGCAGTTCCCCGCGCCCCTAAATGCTCTCCCCAGCACCGCCCTTGGGAAGGGGACCCGGCACCGGAGGCGGGCTTGCTCGCAAGAAAGGGGCAGGTGGAGGTGTTCAGGGGCGCGGGGAACTGCGCGACAAGCCACGACGGTGGTGCGGCCCGCGAACTAGCTTCAGTCGCCGGGCGCGGCCCGGGCTCGGGGGCGGCGGGGCCGCGCGGGTCAGGCGCGGAGGGAGGCGTACCACTCCGGGTGGGCGCGCAGCGCGTCCGGGAAGGAGCGCGCCGGGCGGCCCGTCAGGCGGGTGACCGCGTCCGAGACCGTCGCGAGTTCACCCGACGCGATCGCCTCGTACGATGTCACCCAGCCCGTCACCGCCCACTCCGGCGCCCCGAACGAGGCCCGGGACTCGTATGCCTCCGCCCGGGTCTCGGGGACGTAGGTGACGCTCCGGCCCGCGAACCGGGAGAGTTCGGCGGCGGCTTCGGCGAGGGTGAACGCCGTCGGCCCCGTCAGGTCGTAGACGGCGCTGTCGTGGCCCTCGCCGAGCAGTACGGCGACCGCCGCGTCCGCCACGTCGTCGTGGGCGACGGCGGAGACCCGGCCCGCTCCGGCCGGACCCCGGATCACCCCGTCGGCCCCGGCCATCGAGGCGATCGCCGACTGGTAGAGGCTGTCGCGCAGAAAGGTGTACCGCAGCGGCGACGCGCGGATGTACTCCTCGGTGTACCAGTGGTCGCGGGCGAAGGTGAACGTCGACTCGGGCCCCGCGCCGAGGAACGACACATAGACCACCCGGTCCACCCCCGCCGCGACCGCCGAGTCGATCGCGATCTGGTGTTCCCGGACCCGCCCCGGGTCCTCGTGCGCCGAGACCAGGAAGAGCGTCCGGGCCCCGGCGCACGCCCGGCGCATGCCGTCCTCGTCCCCGTACGAGGCGATCCGCTCCTTCGTGCCCCCGGCCAGCTCGGGCAGCCGTTCCGGGTCCCGGCCGAGCAGCCGGACGCCGACGCCCCGCTCGGCGAGCCGCCGGGCGACCCGCCCGCCGAGCTGTCCGGAGGCGCCGGTGACGGCGACGACGGTTTCGGCGGGGGCGGCTGCGGTCATGGCACGGATCCTTCCGGCGGGGTCGGCGTACGGATACGCGTACGCGCCCAGTGTCGGCGACGGACGCCGGGCCCGCAGTCCCGGGGCGGCGATCCGGCCCGCCCGTACGGCCGTCCGGGGGAAGCCGGACCGGCCGTACGGCCCGGGCGGTGCTCACCGGCCCACGGCGCTCCCGGCCGCCCGGAAGGTCTCGAACACCGACAGGTAGTTCAGGTCCCCGTACCCGGCCGCGACCGCCCGTTCGGCGATCTCCCGCATCAGCCGGGGCTGGTCGTCGGGGACACCGACCTCGCGGCTGGTCCGGACGATGTGGTCGATCGCGGTGAGGTTCATCCGCAGGGTGCCCAGATCACCGGGGTACTCGCCGCGGTCCAGCTCGTCCGCCCCCTCCCGCAGGCCCTCGGGCGCCAGGACGGCCGGGGCGAACCAGCCGAGGGCCAGCTCCGCGAAGTCGGCCGCCGGTACGCCCGCCGAGCCGACCAGCGCGGCGGCGTGCAGCCAGCCGTTCATCTGGGCGTACATCATCTCCAGCAGGGCCGTGTTGTAGAGGACGGCGAGCCCGGTGTCCGGGCCGAGATAGCGGGGGTCGCCCAGGGTTTCGAGCACGGGCCGGGCGGAGTCGAAGTGCTCGCGGGGGCCGCTGTAGAGGAAGACCGCGCCGGGGGAGCCGACCAGCGGCGGCGGGACCATGATCGCGCCGTCGAGGTAGTCGAACCCCCGTTCGTCCGCCCAGGTGGTGGCGGTACGCGCCTCCTCGGGGGTGCCGGAGTTGAGGTTGACCACCAGCGGGCGGGCCCGGCCGGGGGCTTCGGGGGCCTTGAGGTCGCCGAAGGCGTCGTACAGCGATTCGTAGTCCTTGGTACAGACGACGACCACCCCGGCGGCGGCCACCGCCTCGGCCACGGAGCCGGCCCGGTGGGCGCCCCGGGCGACCAGGTCATCGGCGCGGGCCGCGGTCCGGTTCCAGACGGTCAGGGGGTGTCCGGCGCGGAGATACGTCTCGGCGAGTACGAGGCCCATCGGGCCGAGTCCGACGACGGCGACGGGCGGAAGGGGAGCACTGTTCGGCTGAAGTGATGTCATGCCCGGAGGCTAAAGTCTGACACCGGTGTGAGAGTCAAACGCGATCGCGGACGGTGACCGGACACATGGGGATGAGGATCGGGGAGTTCGCCCGGCGGACCGGGACGAGCCAGCGGATGCTCCGCTACTACGAACAGCAGGGCCTGCTCTGGCCCAGGCGCGGCACCGGCGGATACCGGGAGTACGCCGAGGACGACACGGATACGGTGCGCCGGATCAGGATGCTGCTGGCGGCCGGGCTCAACACCCGGACCATCGCCGAACTCCTGCCGTGCACCGTCGCCGACGGGGAACGGCTGGTGCCCGCCTGCTCCGGGCTGGTGCCCGGACTCGAACGGGAACGGGAACGGATCGACCGGGCGATGGCGGATCTGCTGGCGGCCCGTACGGCGCTGGACGCGCTGGTCGCGGCCGCGCCCGGGGTGGACGCGACGGGCGCGGAGATCTGTCTCGCGGCGGACGGCTGACCCGCCCCCGCACCGCCTCTCGGGCGCCCCGGGTTCCGACACCTTCCCCACAAGTGGAACGCAACCGTCTGTCCGTCCCTCTATCTCCGCGCCAAGTTGCGGACCGGCGCAGCCGGTTGACGCATTGTCATGTCCCATTAAGAGGTGATCTATGAGACCGGGACTCTCGCGGAGCGGGGAACGGCGGCCGTCCTCAGGACCGCGCCGGACGTTCCACCGGGTACTCGCCCAGGCCCTGGCCGGAGTGATGGCGGCCGGACTGCTCACGGCGGGCGGACTCCTGGCCGCCGCGCCGAGCGCGCAGGCCGCGCCCGCGGAACCGCATACGGCCACGGACGTCTATCTGACGAATGTGGCGAACGGGGGGATGATCAGTGCCCGGCCGTCACCCGTGGCCATGGTTACGCCGCCCAAGGGCAATGAGGACCAGCAGCAGGTCCGCCTGGAGAAGCAGTCGAACGGAAACCATCGCATCACCCGTGGCGGGCTGTGCCTCGCCAGAACCACCACACCCGACGTCGCCGTTACGGTGATGCGGGCCTGCGGCCCCGATACGGAATTCGTCTTCGAGAGCATGGGCGGCGAGAAGTACCGGATCCTGACATCGGACCGGTCCCGGATGCTCCAGTCCGAGCGAATGGACAACAATCTGTTCGCCCAGCTCACTCCGGCCAGTCCGGACGACTACTACGCCTGGTACGTCACTCCGATCGACCCGCCCCGGAAAACGGTAACGGGACCGGTGGGTGATCTGACCTTCGACCAGGTCACCCAGCTGACCACTCACAACGCGTTCTGGAACGCGGAGGACGTCTCCCTGCCGGGCATTCCGGCGCAGCCCCACTCGGTCCGGCAGCAGCTGGAGAACGGTGTACGGGGGCTGATGCTCGACGTGTACAACCCGTACCAGGGTCCGGGTACCTGGGTTTGTCACGGCGACTGCTTCCTCGGGAATGCGCCGACGGTGTCGATCCTGGCGGATGTTGTCGACTGGATGCGGACGAAGAACGCACAGGTGGACAACACTGACGATATTGTGACGATCTTCCTGGAGGACTACACGGGGTCGGGACGGCTGGAACAGGATCTGAACGCCGTGCCTGGTCTCCGAGACCTGATCTTCGACCCCGCGAAGGAGGGGGTCAGGGAGAACGGATGGCCGAAGGTCTCCCAGATGGTGAACTCAGGGAAGCGTCTGCTGATTTTCTCCAGTGAGAACGGCCGCCAGTACCTCGGTATCGGATACCAGCCGGAATGGACGGTCGAGAACTACTGGGATATGGGCATGCCCGGTTTCGAGGCCGACTGGACCTGTGAGACCCGATGGGGCCACATCCCGTTGGTCCAGGAGGAGGAGAAGTTCCGGCGGCTGTTCGTGATGAACCACTTCCGGAAATACCCCACCGCGCCGACCGCTGCCAACGATAATTCCAAGCTGGCGAACCGGGCCGGTCGCTTCTGTATGCCCGCCGCGCGCAAGAAGCCGAACTTCCTCGCCGTCGACCAGTACAAGTCGGGCGACCCGATGGCCGCGGTACTCGAATTCCAAGGTTTCACCTACCACGCTGACACGCCTGGTTACGGTGGCACCCCGGCTGTGCCCGGAGAGGGCGGCACACCGGTCTGGAAGGCGCCCCGGCTGGCCGTGATGCCGCTCGGGGACTCGATCACCCTGGGTGTCGGCAGTTCGACCTGCGCCGGAGGAGTCGGGCGCGAGCGATGTGAGGGTTACCGCAAGATCCTCCGCGACAGACTGGAACCCCATGCGACGGAACTCGACTTCGTCGGTTCCCAGCAGGCCGGCAGCCATGTCGACTCACAGCACGAGGGCCACTCCGGCTGGATGATCGATGGCATAACCGAGAACATCGATAACTGGCTGGTGGCGGCGAAGCCGAATGTGATCACCCTGCACATCGGCACCAACGACATCAACCGGGACCATGCGGTGCAGGATGCCCCGGCCCGGCTCACTCGATTGGTCGACCGGATCACTACCGCTTCTCCGGCGACCGTCGTATTGCTGGCCACGATCGTGCCCAACACGAACGCCGGAAAGCAGCCACTGGTGGACGCATACAACGCCGAGATCAGGAGGTTCGTGACCCGGGCACAGGGTGAGCAGCGCAAGGTGGAACTGGTCGAGATGGGTGCCGTGGTCGCGGCCGACCTGCCCGACAACCTCCATCCCAACAGCGCCGGATACCAGAAGATGGCCGACGCGTTCTTCAAGGGGCTGGCCGCCGCATTCGCAAAGGGCTGGATCGTCCCGCAGGTGACGGTCACCCCCGGGCCAGGCATCCCCGGACCTTCGGGGAGGCAACTGGGCGACTACGACGTGGATATCGACGGCAATGCTCGCAGCGACTACCTGGTCATGGGGCCGAATGGCGCGGTGAACGCCTACCGCAACGACGGCGACGCCAGTTGGACCAATCTGCCCGGCTTCGCCAAGGGTTCCTCGAATTGGTCCAAGGAGGACGTGCGGTTCGCGGATATCGACGGTGACGGTCGGGCCGACTATCTGGTGCTGGGCGTGAACGGATCCGTGCGGATGTATCACAACCGTGGCAACGGGCAGTGGACGGATCGTGGCCTGATCGCTAGCGGCTCGTCCCGCTGGACGAAGGAGGATGTGCGGTTCGCCGACTACGACGGTGACGGTCGCGCGGAGTATCTGGTTCTCGGATCCAACGGCGCGACCTCGGCCTACCGCTATGCCGGGACCGGCTCGTCCTGGACATCGCTCGGTCAGGTCGCGAATGGCTCCTCACAGTGGACGAAGGAGGATGTGCGGTTCGCCGACTACAACGGTGACGGCCGTGCGGACTATCTCGTCCTGGGCGTCAACGGCGCGATGACCGCGTACCGGAACGATCTGAACAAGCAGTGGACCAGTCTCGGTCAGGTCGCGAATGGCTCCTCACAGTGGACGAAGGAGGATGTGCGGTTCGCCGACTACAACGGTGACGGCCGTGCGGACTATCTCGTCCTGGGCGTCAACGGCGCGATGACCGCGTACCGGAACGATCTGAACAACCAGTGGACCAGTCTCGGTCAGGTCGCCAATGGCTCGTCCAACTGGACCAAGGCGGACGTCCGCGTCTGACCCGCCCGCCCGCTCCGGCCGCCGTACCGTCCCCGCCCGGGACGGTACGGCGGTTCCGTTCCCGCCCGGCTCAGGCGAGCCGTCGCTTCAGATAGCGGCTGACCGGGGTCTCCACGAACCGGAACACCAGATACGAGACGATCAGCATCGCGGCCGTGATCGTCCCCACCAGCACCCAGGGGTCCACGCCCCGCTGCCCGAAGAAATGGATCAGCTCCCAGCCGATCACCTGGTGCAGCAGATACAGCGGATAGGTGAGCGCGCCCGCGACCGGCAGCCAGCGCCACCTGATCCAGGAGAGTCTGCGGGTGGCGACCAGCGCCATCAGGACGAAGAAGACCCCCATGACGGCTGTCACCGGCCAGACCGACTTCACCGCGAGGAACGACAGCTGCTGGAACTCGTCGACGGTGGGCCCGAGCGAGGCCAGGAACGACACCCCGACGATGCCGAAGAGCAGCAGATTCGGCTGGAATCGGTACATCAGATAGAACGCCATACCCGCGATGAAGAACCAGCTGTACTCGGGGATCAGCAGCAGCCGCAGCGGCCCGTGCGGGGCCTCGGCCACCAGCAGGGTCGCCGCGCCCCAGACGCAGCAGAAGAGGATCACCCGCCGATAGGTCAGCCCGAACCAGGCGACGATCAGAAAGAGCAGATAGAACCGCAGCTCGGTGAAGAGGGTCCAGTAGACCGTGTCGACATGCCGGACGTGCAGCGGCTGCTGGAGCATGGTCAGATTCACCAGTACGTCGTTCCCCGGCAGCCGCCGCCGCCCGCCCGGGACCACCATCAGGGTCACCGTGGTCGCGATCACCGCGAACCAGTAGGCGGGATAGAGCCGGACCACCCGGGAGACGAAGAAGCTCTTCACCGGGCGGCCCCAGGCGCTCATACAGATCACGAAGCCACTGATCACAAAGAAGATCTGGACCCCGAGATAGCCGTAGGCGGTGAACCGGTAGATCTCCGGGAAGACATCCTTCACCGGCTGCCGCCAACTGCCGCCGCGCGCGGTGTAGTGATACAGCACGACCATGAGCGCGGCCCCGATCCGCAGCCCGTCGAGAACGTACAGCCGCTCGCTCCGCCGCTTCCCGCCCGCCTGACGCGCCGGGTCCGGGTTCGGGTCCCCGTCCGCCGTCGGATGTCTCGGATGACCATTCGCCCCGGCGGACGGTGAAGCAAGATGCCCATGAGGTACACGATGTGGCGATTCAGTAAATGTAGGCATTAGTCGCACTCGTACTTCTCCGCGGGTACGCAGGGACTCGGTCAACAAGGAATCCGGGCCCCGCGTCCGGACACGGAAAGTCCTTGTCCCGACGGTGAACCGGCCACCGACGGGGGTCGACTGCCCGAGCTTCGGCGGATCATTCCCGTGTGACCGGCCGCTACGGGCGAGTACTGGGTTCGACCCTCACTCCTGCCCGATAGTTGTGCCTATCGCGTGATCATTCATATGGCGGCCGGAAAGATCATTCCCTTTGCCGCCAGACCGGCGAGACGCTCCCGGAAATGCCGGAAGCCGCCCTCCCGGCGGGGAAAGCGGCTTCGCGTACGACGTCCGGGGCGAACCGGGCGTCAGTACATCAGGCGGTACGTGTTCCAGCCCGTGCCGATCTTGGCCATCGGCTTGAAGGGCGCGTTGGTGACACCCGTACCGGAGTAGCGGAAGAGCCCGCCCGTCTTGTCGCGGGCGATGATGTCGCTCTTGCCGTCCCGGTCGAGGTCGCCGACGCCGACGAGGGCGTTGAAGGTGTTCCAGCCGCCGCCGATCCTGACGCGCGGCTTGAACGGCTTCTTGTAGTCGCCGCTGCCGGGGTGGATCCACAGCACGCCGGACTTGTCGGCGGTGACGATATCGGCCTTGCCGTCGCCCGTGAGATCGCCGACGCCGGCGATCTGGCTGTAGATGTTCCAGCCGGTGCCGATCTTGGCGCGGGGGGCGACCTTGCCGTTGGCGTAGCCCAGATACAGATAGAGATCGCCCGACTTGTCCCGGGCGATCAGATCGGCGGACGCCGCGCCGCCCAGGTTGCCGGGGGAGATGGCCTTGTCGTAGATGTTCCAGCCGCCGCCGACCGTGAGGGACGTGGTCGCGGTGCCGTAGCTGAGGGTGCCGTCGTCGAGCCAGAGCCAGAGCGCCTCGGCCTGTCCGTCGAAGTCGTTGTCGGCCTGGGCGGCGTTGGTGACGGTCTCCGCGCCGGTGGCGAGATGGAACCGGGGGCCGTAGCCGCCCCGGCCGTCCGGCTCGTACAGATAGAGGTTTCCGCCGGATATGCCGCGCAGCAAGCGGTACTCGGCCGTCGCGGCGGCCTTGGCGGTACTGCGGGCGCCCACCCGCTGCTGCTTCGCGAGCTGGGCCCGCTCGGCGGACATGACATCGCCCGCCGGGGCAGGCGCCGAGCCCGGGTTGTCGGCCGCGACGGCGCTGGTGCCGGTGGCGACGAGGGCGGCGGTGAGGGCGGCGACGGTGACACGGGAGAGCGCGCCCGTGCGGTTGATCGGTGCTGCCATGGAGGCCACTTCCGTGAGTGAAGAGGGATATGACGCGAGGAGCCGCACCCCTGGCGGGGGTGCGGCTCCCTCGGATCAGCGGTCCGGTCCCCGAGGGGCCGGGACGGATCCGGTCAGAACATCAGGCGGTAGGTGTTCCAGCCGCTGGTGCCGATCTTGACCATCGGCTTGAAGGGGGCCTTGGTGATACCGGTGCCCGAGTAGCGGTACAGGGCGCCCGCCTTGTCACGGGCGACGATGTCGCTGCGGCCGTCGAAGTCCAGGTCGCCGACGCCGACCAGGTTGTTGAAGGTGTTCCAGCCGCCGCCGATCTTGACGCGGGCGCTGAACGGCTTCTTGTAGTCGCCGGTGCCCGGGTGGATCCACAGCACGCCGGACTTGTCGGCCGTGATGATGTCGGCCTTGCCGTCGTCGGTCAGGTCGCCGACGCCGGCGATCTGGCTGTAGATGTTCCAGCCGGTGCCGATCTTGGCGCGCGGGGCGACCTTGCCGTTGCTGTAGCCCAGGTACAGGTACAGGTTGCCGGAGCTGTCACGGGCGAGCAGGTCGGCGCTGGCGGCGCCGCCGAGGTTGCCCGGGGACATCACCTTGTTGAAGGTGTTCCAGCCGCCGCCGACATTGGTGGCACCCGCCTCGGACGCGTGGGCCAGGTAGCCGGTGCTGTCCCAGATCCAGATGCCGTCGATCACGCCGTCGGCGTCGTGGTCGGCCTGCTGGGCGTTCTTGATGGCGTTCCAGCCGTCAGTGACGAACTCACGGGCGTCGTAGCCGCCGGTGCCGTTGGGCGCGTAGTCGTACACGTTCCCACCGGAGACGCCGTTCAGCCAGCGGTACTCGGCGGCGGCGCTGGCCTTCGCGACGCTGCGGCCGCTGACGGGCGCCTTCTGCTTCTTGGCCTCGGCCAGGTCGGCGGCCACGGCGGCGGCCGTCGACTGAGTGCCCTGGGTGTTACCCGGGTTGTCGGCCGCGACGGCGCTCGTGCCGGTGGCGACGAGGGCGGCGGTGAGGGCGGCGACGGTGACACGGGACAGCGCGCCCGTGCGGTTGAAGGCAGTCTTTGCCATTAAATGCCACTCCGAGAGAGTTAGGGAGTGAACTTCCCCCCTGGAAGGTTCACTACGTTTGGCTATCTTTCCATGCGTTCTACAACGGTCAACCCCAATTGACCGGAGTCGGGAAGCGGGGCGTTGACGGCCTCGACGGTCGGTTGCGACGCGGAGGCCGAGGTCCCGTTCCGGACGCGCATGGAGGCGTACGGTCGAACGGTTCCGGCCGTGTCGTACTGATGACGACGGTTTACCTTAAGGCGTTGGTTCCGGTGATAAGCACGGAATTTTCCGTCAGGCCGGTGATACCCCCGGGCCGATGCCCCGGGCAGTGCCGGTTCATGAAGAAGTACCCCCGGTCGAATCCCCCGTCGTCACCCGCCGGGGCGCGGCGCTGAGCCGCCCCTGGGCCGGGTGGGCCGACCCGGGAAAACGGGCCGACACAGAGGTACGACCCGTGAGGGTGGGGGAGGGTTGTACGCCCGGTGAAGATTTTTTTCGGAGTGCGGGACCGGGGGTACGGGGAGGAGGCCGCGTCCCCCGAGCGGCGCGGCCTCCCGTCATGAGTCCCCCGTCTGCCCGGTCAGTCCCAGGTGGGGTCGTCGGTCAGAACATCAGGCGGTAGCTGTTCCATCCGCCGGTACCGATCTGTGCGCGCGGCTTGAAGGGCGCGGTGGTGTTCCCGGCGCCCGAGTAGCGCCACAGGGTGCCGTCGGTGCCCCGGGCGATCATGTCGTTCGTGCCGTCCCGGTCGAGGTCGCCGACGCCGACCAGGTTGTTGAAGGTGTTCCAGCCGCCGCCGACCCGGACCCGGGGTGCGAAGGGCTTGGTGTAGTCCCCGGTGCCGGGGTGGAGCCAGAGGACCCCGTCGTTGTCCGCCGCGACGATGTCCTGCTTGCCGTCGCCGGTGTAGTCGCCGCTTCCGGCGATGTTCTTGTAGATGTTCCAGCCGGCGCCGATCTTCTGCCGGGCGGTGATCCGGCCGTCCGCGTAGCCGAGGTAGAGCCAGAGGTCTCCCGCCGCGTCGCGGGCGATCAGATCGCCGCTGGGGGCGCCGCCGAGGTTCCCAGTGGAGATGATCTTGTTGTAGATGTTCCAGCCGTGGCCCACCTCGGCGAAGTCGGTCGGGCTGGAGTAGGCCATGTAGCCGTCGGTGTCCCAGACCCAGAGGGAGTCGACCGCGTTGTCGCCGTTGCTGTCGACCTGCTGGGCGTGCCTGACGTAGGTCCACTGGTCGGTGGCCCAGCTGCGCGGCTGGTAGCCCCCGGCGTTGTCGGGCGCGTACTCGTAGACGGTGGAGCCGTCGAGGGCGTGCAGCCAGCGGAACTCGCCGGGGACGTTGGCGGCGGCGGACTTGCCGGACTCCGCCGGTGCCTTCGCCTTCCCCGCCTTGGTGAACGCGGCGGCGGCCTTGCCCGCCTTCGACGGAGTCGTGCCCGGTCCGTCGGCCGCGACGGCGCTGGTGCCGGTGGCGACGAGGGCGGCGGTGAGGGCGGCGACGGTGAGACGGGACAGCGCGCCCGTACGATTGACAGCGGTCTTTGTCATGAAATATCGCTCCGAATGATGTATGGAAAAGCGGCCGTCTCCCGAGGAGGGGCCGCGGCGTGAGGTGGCCGCGTCTCCGGGTGGAGGCGCGGCCTCCCCGGTGGGTCGCACGGCCCATCAGGGGCGGGCCGTGTGGTCTGTGGGCCGGGAGGGCGGGGTCCGTCGCCGGACACCGGCCCTCCCGGTACGGGTCAGAAGAGTGAGCGGTAGGCGTTCCAGCCGCCGGTGCCGATCTTGACCCTGGGCTTGTAGGGCGTGGTGGCGTCGCCGGTGCCGGAGTACCGCCACAGGTCGCCCGCCCGGTCGCGGGCGATCAGATCGCTCCGGCCGTCGAGGTCGAGGTCCCCGGCGCCGACCACGGCGTTGTAGACGTGCCAGCCCCAGCCGGTCTTGGTACGGGGCTTGAACGGGGTCCGGTGGTCGCCGGTGCCCTCGTAGAGCCAGAAGTCCCCGGCCTTGTCGACGGCGACGATGTCCGCCTTGCCGTCGCCGGTCAGATCGCCGAGCCCGGCGATCCGGTCGTAGACGTTCCAGCCGCCGCCGACCCGGACGCGCGGGGCGACCCGGCCGTCGCCGTGGCCGGCGTAGATCCAGAGGACCCCGGCGCTGTCGCGGGCGAGCAGTTCGGCGCCGGGGGCGCCGTTCAGATCGCCCGGCGAGAAGGTGTGGTTGTAGATGTTCCAGCCGCCGCCGACCACGATGGCCTCGGCGGACTCGGAGGCCGAGTAGTGCAGATAGCCCCCGCGGTCCCAGAGCCAGACGTCGTCGGCGAAGCCGTCGCCGTCGTTGTCGGCCTGGGCGCCGTGCTTGATGGTCTCCCAGCCCGAGCCGAGCCGCTGGCGGGCCTGGTAGCCGCCGGCGCCGTCGGGGGCGTAGCCGTAGAGGATCCCGCCGTCGAAGGCGTAGAGGGCGCGCTGTTCGGCGGCGCCGGGCGCCGCGTTCCGGCCGTCGGCCCCGGCCGCCCGCGCGCCGCGCTCCGCCAGTTCGGACGCGAGCCGTCCGGCCCCGCGGTCGGCGGAGTCCGGCCGGTCGGCCGCGACGGCGCTCGTGCCGGTGGCGACGAGGGCCGCCGTGAGGGCGGCGACGGTCGCACGGGAGAGGAGGCCCGTGCGGAGGGAGTTGCTGGTGGTCATGTACTTCACCCCGTATGCGAATGGGGATGAACCGCCCTTACCGGGGCTGTTCATCACGTTTTGAATATTCGCGCCCTTCCTCGTCCCAATCAACTTATTTCATTGGGTACTTGGGGAAGTCGGGGTATCGGTGCTGGTCAAAGCCGGTTTTCCGGACACCTCGGGCCGATGATCACCCGTTTCCCCGGACCGGTACGCAGCCGATCGCGGGGAATCCCCCGTTGAATCCCCCCGTGATAGCCACCGGATCGCGGTCGTCGTGGGACCCGTCCCGGACCCGGCGGCGCACTCGGTCGCGCGCCCCGTCCCGGACCCGGTCCCGGACCGGCTGCCTCCGGTGGTCGGACAGCCCAACCGGACTGTCCTGACACGTGTTTGACCCCCGTACCCCGGAGATGGTTGTACGCCGGGTCCCGGAAATCTCGCACATACCCCCGGAGTCGGGACGCCGGGCCGCCGGGTCGCCGGACGCGGCGCCGCTACGCCGCCGACGGGCGCGGCGCGAACCTGACCGGGAGCGCCGCCAGGCCCTTGCTCCAGGGAGAGCGCAGCCACGGCAGATCCGGTTCCGGAACGGAGATCCGGAGGTCGGGAATCCGGTGATGCAGCGTGTCGACGGCGGTCCGGGTGATCAGCCGGGCCGGGTCCTGGGCCGGGCAGGTGTGCGGACCGGCGCCGAAGGAGAGATGGGAGCGGTTGCCGACGACGGGGACGCCGTTCTCGGGCAGGACGTCCGGGTCCTGGTTGGCGCCCGCGAGGCCGAGCAGCAGCAGATCGCCCGCGCGGACCGCGCGCCCGGCGAGTACCAGGTCCCGGGTGGCGTAGCGGGCGGGCAGATGCTGGGTCGGCGGATGCCGCCACAGTACGAGGTCGAGGGCGTCGTCCACGGTCAGATGGCCGCCGGTCAGGGACGACCGGAACGCCGGGTCGCAGAGCAGGACGCGCAGTGTCGCGGAGATCCAGTTGACGGTGGTGTGATGGCCCGCCAGGAACATCACCGCGAGGTTGTGCTGTACCTCGTCGTCGGAGAGGTCCGCCGGATGGGCCAGCAGGGCGGAGGCCAGGTCGGGGCCGGGGGCGCGGCGCCGGTCCGCGACCAGTTCGGCGAGGATGGCGCTCATCCGGCGGCCCGCGTTGGCGGAGTCCGCGTTGGCCGCGACCGTGCCCGTGATCGCCCAGATCAGCTGCTGCCCGGTCCGTTCGTCGAGGCCGAGCAGCCGGACGACGGTCCGGGACGGCAGTTTCTGCGCGTAGTGCGCGACCAGGTCCGCCTCGCCCCTCGGCGCGAAGGCCGCGATCAGCTCCTCGGCCGCGGCCCGTACGCCCCGCCGCAGTTCGTGGCCGTCGAGCCCGGCGATCGTCTCCGACACCGCAGTCCGCATCCGGCGGTGCTGCTGCCCGTCGGCGTAGAGCAGTGCCGGGCGCCAGCCGAGTACCGGCATCACCGGCGACTCCGGCAGTACCCGCCCCTCCCGGGGCAGCGACCAGCGGCGCGGATCGTGCGAGAAGTCCTGCTCCTCCCGGGCCACGTGCAGCACCTCGCGGTGTCCGATCACCAGCCAGGCGGAGACCCCGGGTGCCAGGGTCACCGGCGCCACCGGCCCGTACTCACGGCGCAGTTCCGCGTAGAAGGCGGGCAGCCCGTCGCCGTCGGGCTCCGGCCCGTAGAGCGCGGGGGCCGTGGGGCACCGGCCGCCGGGCGTACGCGACGCCGGGTGGGCGTGCTGCGGCGGATAGCTCACGACGGGCCGTCTCCGGGGCCCGGCCGGGCCCCGGCCCGTTCCGGTTGCTCGTCGATGAGATGCCGCAGCAGGGCGATCAGCGCGCCGACGGCGGAGCGCCGGTCGCGGGCGTCGCAGTGGACCAGGGGGGTGCCGGGCAGCAGGTCGAGGGCGCCGCGCAGTTCGTCCTCCGGGTAGCGGGGGCTGCCCGGGAAGTCGTTGACGGCGACCGCGAACGGCAGCCCGAGGTCCTCCAGGTTGCCGAGCGCGTCGAAGGCCGCCGCCGGGTCGCGGGTGTCGACCAGGACGAGCGCGCCGAGCGAGCCCCGGGCCAGCTCCCGCCAGGCGGGCAGGAACCGCTGCTGGCCGGGGGTGCCGAAGAGATAGAGCACCACGGCGCCGTCGATCGTCATCCGGCCGAAGTCCAGGGCGACGGTGGTGGTGGTCTTCCCGGCCCGGATCAGGGTGTCGACCCCGGCGCCCGCCTCGGTCATCACCGCCTCCGTACAGAGCGGCTTGATCTCGGAGACGGTGCCGATGAGCGTCGTCTTCCCGACGCCCAGCGGCCCGACGATCAGGATCTTCGCCGCGCCCCTGACACTCGCGGAGACGTACTTGCCGGAGTCGCCCGAGTAGCCGGACTCGCCGGAGTCGCCCGTCTCGCCGGAGTGGAGGGCGGCGGGCGGCGCGTGGTGTCCCGGACCCGGGGCGCCGGGGGTGTCCCGGCCCCAGGGGTCAGAGACGGCGTTCGAGGCCATGGAGGACCTTTCTCAGCATGGTCGCATCGGTGCGGTCGGCCGGTGGTACGGGCGGACGGAGCACGACCAGACCCCAGTGGACGAGGTCGGCCAGCAGGATCTGCGTCACCGGCGGCGGCTGGCCGAGATACGCGGCGATCTCGGCCACCGACAGCAGCCCCCGGCACTCCCGGAGGATCAGCAGATGCTCCGGGAGAAGGGAGTCCGGCAACGGCACGTCCGCCGCCGTCACCAGGGTCTCCCACGGCAGCGGCGCCCCGCCGGTGCCCGCCCGCCCCCGGGTGATCACGTACGGGCGTACCGCCGGGGTGGTCCGCTCCCGCGGGCGGCCGGTCATGAGGGGTCGGCCACGGGGTCCCTCGGCCTGCTGCTCAAGTGGGCCCCGATCCGGGCCACCAGAAGCTGCATCTGCTGGGCGACCAGACCGATATCCGCGTCGGTGCCGGTCGCCACGGCCAGATGGGCGCCCGCCCCGGCCTGCGAGAAGAGCACGAAGCCGTGCTCGGACTCCAGCATCAGCTGCCGCATCCCGGCACCCGCGCCGAACAGCAGCGAAGTGGTCGATCTGCCCGTCATGTTCATCGCCGCGCAGGCCGCCGAGAGGGATTCGGCCTGGGCCGTGCTCAACTCCCCGACGGGGCCGGTCAGCCGCTGCGCCGACGCGTGGCCGAGCCGCAGCCCGTCCTCGGAGACGACGACGGCGTGCCGTACGCCCGGGATCTCGATCAGCGGCCTGAGCATCCACCCCACGTCGGGGAGGATCGAAAGGTGACCGGTCACGGTCTGCCTCCATGGTGGATATCGGGTTCGTCGGTGTCGGCGGGCGGTTCGGGCTCACCGGCGGGGTCGTAGACGGAGTACGTCCGGTACGCCGCCGGAGCCGGGGCCGGGGCGGTACGGGCCGGGGGCCGCCCGCCGGGGTCCCCCGATCCGCCGGGATCGCCGGGAGCCCCGGGGTCGCCGGGGGGCGGCGGCTCGTCGGCCCAGGCTCGCGCGCGGGCCCGGCGCCGGGCCTGTTCCCGCTCCCGTTCCAGTTCGGCGGTGTGCCCCGGCCCGGTGGTGGCGTCCGGCTCGCGTGCCCGGTCCCGGACGGCCCGGTCCCGGGCCAGCTCCCGGTCCCTGGCCTCCGCGTCCGCCCGCTCCCCGGCGACGGCCGCCCGGCCCTTACGGGTCCCCGCCAGCACGCTCGTCACGGACGCCCGGGCGTCGTCCGGCGTCCAGACCACGGTCCGTTCGGGCATCGCGGGCGCGGGCTGGAGCGCCTGCTCGGTCCGGGGGCCGAGCGCCTGCCGGGCCGCCGCCTCGACGGCCGCGCCCCGGCGGCTGCGGCGGCGCGGCAGGGCCGCGCGCGTCTCCCCGGCGGAACCGGGACCGGTGCCGAGACCGGGCGCGGTACCCGGGCCGGGACCGGGGGCGCCCCAGGAACGGGCCTGCTGCGGACGGCTGCCGTACGCCGCGCCCGGACGGCCGGAGCGGTCGGAGCGGTCGGAGCGGTCGGGCGAGGCACCGGACGGCGGCACGGGGTCCGCCGCGTCATAGCCCCCGGCGTACGGTCCGGCGTACGCCCCGGACTCCGGCCCGGTTACCCCGCCGTGAACCCCGGCTCCCGAACCGGTTCCGTAACCGGCTCCCGGACCGGCGGAGATCCGGGAGTCCGCCCCGGACCCGGCCCCGGGCAGGCCGTCGGCGTGCGTCCCGTACCGGCCGGAGGTGTCCCCGGCGCGCGGCCCCGGTCCCGGAACCGGTCCCGGTCCGGGTCCGGGGAAGTCCCCGTCGTACGGCTCCGGACCGGGCGCGGGAACGGGCCGCCGCTCGGACAACTGCCCCGCCGGCGGCCCCGGCAGCGGTTCCGGGCGGTGGTCCCGGCCCCGGGCACGTACCGCCCCGCGGCCTTCGGAACCGTACGGCCCCGCGCCGTACCGGCCTTCGCCGCCACGGCCCGGCTCCCGGTCCGCCGGGACGCCGGTCCCGGCTCCGTACGCGTATCCCCGGCCGCCGGGTCCGTACGGCCTCGTACGCCCCGCCCCGCCGTAGAAGTCCGCGTCGGCGTCCGTATCGGCATAGTCGGCATAGTCGGGGTAATCGGGGTCGCCCCGCGCCTCCGAGCCCCGGGAGAAGTGCGACAGCGGCTCGGTCAGCAGCGGATACGGCAGGAACGCCACCGCCCGGGTCCCGCCGTACGCCGAAGCCCCCGACAGCTCGACGCCGAAACCCAGTTCGCGGGTCCACCGGCCGACACAGGCGAGGCCAAGCCGGGGTACCGCGCCCAGCTCCGCCAGATCCAGCTCGTCCCGGATCCGGGCGGCGGCCCGCTCCAGCACATCGGGCGGCATGCCGACACCCGCGTCGTCGATCTCCACCACCGCGCCGGAACCCACCTCGCGGACGGTGACCACGACCCGGCTCCTGGACGGTGAGAAGACCGTCGCGTTCTCCAGCAGTTCGGCGATGGTGTGCATCACGCCCTCGACCGCGGGCGGTACGACGTACAGATTCCGGGCGCCGTGCACCTCGACCCGGCCGAACTCCACGATCCGGGACTGGGCGCCGCGTACGCAGTCGTACAGCGACACCGGGCCGCTCTCCCGCCGCGCGGGCCACACCCCGCACATCACCAGCAGGGTCTGCGCCTTCCGGGTCATCTGCGCGGCGGCGTGGTCCGCCCGCATCACCCCGGCCATCAGCCCGGGGTCCTCGATGCTCTGCTCGACCTCGTCCAGGACCTGCTGCTGCACCGTGGCCATGGCGTGCATATGGCGGGCCACGGACTCGAAGGCCGCCTGGACGGCGTCGCGGAGCGCCCGTTCCCGGCGTACGGCCTCGTCCGAGCCGAGCGCCGCGACGATCGACGCGATGTCCGCCGCGAACTCCTCACCGGTGTCGGCGGCCGGTGAGAGAGGGCCGGGTACGTCGTCGGGGCCGAGTCCGAGACCGGCGCGGCGGCGTTCGGCGATCGCGGGGGCGCGTACGGCCGCCAGCCGCGCCACCTCGGCGGCGCGTGCCTCGGCGGTCCGCCGGTCGGCGGCCCACCGGCCGCGCCTGCCGCGGAGCAGCCGGGCCAGTAAGAGCGTCCAGGAGAGCAGCAGCAGCCCGGCGCCGACGGCGGCGCCGGTGACGATCCGCTGCCGGTCGACAGGGGTGTGCTGGGCGGCGAGTACGGCTCCGGCGGCGACGGCGACGAGGGTGGACAGCGGCCACCAGACGGGGGTACGGACCGGTTTCGCCGCGGCCCTGGCGGCCCGGCTCACCATCTGCGGCCGGTGAAGGCGGCGGGCCCGGGGGTCCCGGCCCCGGTGCCGGGCAAGGGTTTGGTTCCGGTTCCGGTTTCCGAACCGGAACCGATCGTGAAGACATCCGGAGCGGCGGCTGAACGCTCACCGGCCGGACGGAACTGTGCGGGGGCGGAGGAATACGGGCGAATGCGGGCGACAGTCGCTGAAGAGGTCACGGAAGACGGAGTCCTTCCCGGACACATCGGCTCCCGCAGGGGGACGGGAGCGGGGTGAATCCTACGATCAACCGACCGCGTTCGAATATCAGTTGGGCAAGCCGGGACAGGGTCGTAAGCGACCCGGGGGACGGAACCGGCATTCCCGCGGGTAACGTCGTCCTCCACGTCTTCACACCTCCGGCACACCTTCCGGAGGGCTGTCTATCCTGTCGGTTATGGCCCGGTACCGTCCTGTCCGGGAATTCTCAGGGGAGGCCGGGGGTCAATGAGCCTTGTCGACATACCGGAAACGCGCCATCGCGGCACCAGCGTCCGGGGGCTGCGGATCCAGCTCGTCACACCCGCCGAACTGGGCGAACGCGAAATCGGGAGCTGGCGGGCGATCCGCCGGGAGCGGATCGCGGCCGGTACCCCGGCCAGCCCCTTCATGGAGCCCGGTTTCACCCTCGCCGTCGGCCGGGTCCGCCCGGGGGCCCGGGTGGCGATCCTGTGGAGGAACGACGAGCCCGTCGGATTCCTGCCCTTCGAACGCGGCGCGTTCGGCCGGGGCCGGGCGATCGGCTTCGGCGTCTCCGACTGCCAGGGCGCGGTCCTCCGCCCCGGTCTCGCCGTCACCACCCGGGAACTCCTCGCCGCCTGCGGACTCTCCGTCTGGGAGTTCGACAATCTGGAGGACGGCCAGGAAGTCCTCACCGACGGGGCCGCCGCAACGTTCCGCTCCCCGGCGATCGACGTCTCGCACGGCTACCGGGCCTACGAGGACGAGCTGCGCGTCCGCGCCCCGAAGTTCCTGAAGACCACCCTCGCCAAGGAGCGGCGGCTGGCCCGGCAGACGGGCGACGTCCGGTTCGTCTTCGACGAGCGCGACCCGGCGGTGCTGGCCACGCTGATGGCGTGGAAGTCGGCCCAGTACCGGCGGACCGGCCGGGGCGACCGGTTCGCCGAGGCGTGGATCGCCGAACTCGTCCGGCGGCTGCACGGCGCGGACGACCCCGGCTGCTCCGGTGTGCTGTCGGTGCTCTACGCCGGGCAGACCCCGGTCGCCGCGCACTTCGGACTCCGCTCCGAAACCCAGCTGGCCTGCTGGTTCCCCGCCTACGACCCGGCCTTCGCCAAGTACTCGCCGGGGCTCGTGCTCCATCTGCGGATGGCCGAGGGCGCCGCGGCGGCCGGGATCGACGTCCTCGACATGGGCCGCGGCGACGCCGAGTACAAGGAGTCCCTGCACACCCGGCTGCTCCGGGTCCACGAGGGCGCGGCCGTCCGCCCCGGCCCCGGCGCCGCCCTGCACTGGCTGCTCCGGGAACCCCCGCGCCGCGCCCAGGGCTTCGTCCGCGACCGGCCCCGGCTCGCGGCCCGCGCCCAGCGGACCCTGGTGGGCCTCGCGAAGCTCCGTGACCGCCGCCGCGAAACCCCCTGACCGGCCGCCCGCCCCGCCCGCTCCCGGGCCCCCGCCCCGGCGCGACCCGTACCGCCCGTACGCTTCCGAGCCCCGAGGAAAGAACCCCGTACCCGTGACATCCCAGCCGCCCGCGCCGCGCCCACCGGCGCCGCAGCCACCGCCGGCCCCGCCCACCCCGATCCGGGTCGCCCAGCTCGATCTGGCCGGTCCCGACGGCGAGGTCCTCTCCTTCGGGCCCGCGCTCCCGCCCGCCGCCGCGATCGACAGCGGCGACGACGTCTACGCCCTGGTCCGGGTCGGGGGCCGCCCCGTCGCCACCGTCGTCTGTACGGTCCCCGCGGGCAAGAACCCGGCCGACGCCGTCGCCGCCCACGCCCGCGCCGAACTCGCCAGGACCGGGATCCCCGTGCCCTCCCCGGCCACCGGCACCCCGCCGCGTACCAGCGTCGTCGTCGCCACCCGGGAGCGCGCCGACCGGCTCGCCCACGCCCTGGACTCCCTGCTCGCCCAGGACCACCCCGACTTCGAGATCGTCGTGGTGGACAACGCGCCCGTCACCACCGCCACCGAGGAACTCGTCACCCAGGAGTACGCGGACCGGGCCGTCCCCGTCCGCTACGTCACCGAGCCCGTCCCGGGCCTGGCGATCGCCCACAACCGGGGCGTCGCCGCCGCCGACGGCGAGATCGTCGCCTTCACCGACGACGATGTGATCGCCGACCCCCGCTGGCTCACCGAACTCACCCGGCCCTTCGCCGACGACCCCGGACTCGGCTGCACCACCGGCCTCATCCTCCCCGCCCGGCTCGGCACCCCGGCCCAGATCCTGCTGGAGAGCCACGGCGGCTTCGCCAAGGGCTTCGCCGCCAGGACCTACGACCCGGCGCTGCCGCCCGCCGACGAACCCCTCTTCCCGTTCACCGCGGGCAGCTTCGGCTCCGGCGCCAATATGGCCTTCCGGGCCGCCGCCCTGCGGGCCGCCGGCGGCTTCGACCCGGCCACCGGCACCGGCACCCCCGCCCGCGGCGGCGACGACCTCTACGCCTTCGTCGCCGTCCTCACCGCCGGATACCGGCTCCGCTACAGCCCCGAGGCGCTGGTCTGGCACCACCACCGCGAGACCTGGGGCGACCTCACCAACCAGGCGTACGGCTACGGCGCCGGGCTCACCGCCTATCTCACCGCCGTCCTGGTCCGCCGCCCCGCACTGCTCCCGTCGCTGCTGCGGAAACTTCCCCGCGGCCTGGCCCGCGCCCGTACGATCACCGCACACCGTGACTCCGGCGGCGCCGCCGTACCCGGGGCACACGGCACGCACGACTATCCGTGGCCACGGCAACTGTCCCGGCTGGAGCGGCGGGGCATGCTCGCCGGACCCCTGGGCTACGCCAAGGCGCGCCGCCAGGTGCGGGGCGTCCGGCCGCCGTGGGAGCCACGGGGCGAGGAGCAGCCATGAACGACCGCGCGAACGGTCCGTACATCCCCGTTCTCCTGTACCACGCGGTCATGGAGGACCCGCCGGAGTGGATCGCCGAATTCACCGTCACCCCGCGCCAGTTCACCGACCAGCTCGACGCGGTGGTCGCCAGCGGGCGGACGCCGGTGACCGTCGGCGCGCTGGTCGAGCGGCTCGCGGGCGGCGCCCCGCTGCCGGACCGGCCGGTGATCATCACCATCGACGACGGCTTCGCCGATCTGCCGGGGCCGACGGCGGAGGCGCTGGCGGAACGGTCCCTGCCGTCGACGGTCTATCTGACCACCGGGGCGATCACCCCCGGCGGCCGGAGCCTGCTGCCGCCCGCGCCGATGATGACGCTCTCCCAGGTTCCGCTGCTGGAGCAGTACGGGATGGAGATCGGTACGCACACCGTCACCCACCCCCAGCTCGACACCCTCCGCAAGGGCGCCCTGGAACGGGAGCTGCGCGAGCCCCGCGAGGTGCTGGAGGACCTGCTCGGCCACGAGGTGACCCATCTCGCCTATCCGCACGGCTACAGCAGCCGGGGCGTGCGGCGGGCGGCGCTGCGCGCGGGCTACACCTCGGCCGTCGCGGTCCGGCACGCGCTCAGCTCGGAGACCGACGACGCCTACCGGATCGCCCGGCTGATCATCCGCCGGACCCACACCACCGCCGATGTGGAGGGCTGGCTGGCGGGCGGCGGGGTGCCCGTCGCGCCGTTCCCCGAGAGCGTCAAGACCATGGGGTGGCGCTGGTACCGGCGGGCCAGGGCGGCGGTCCGGGGACCGGTCTTCGCGGGCTGACCGGGCGACCGCCCGGCAGGTCGACCGCCCCTCGGACCCCGGTCACCAGGGGCGGTTCTGGCGGAAGTACGGATCCGCCACCGCGTCGGCCAGGCTCTGCCAGGAGGAGTCCCGGGCCAGCGACAGATCGCAGTGCGGGCCGGGGTCGCGCCAGTTCCACTGGAGGGCGGCGCGCACCCCGTCCAGCTCCTTCACCACGGACGGCACCTCCTCGTACCACTCGGCCTGCCTGCCGGGCCGCTCCGGATCGTCGGCCGAGCCGAACTCGGAGAGCATCAGCGGCTTGTCGGCCGAGATGTGCTGCCGGATCCAGCGGTGCACCTCGTACTGGGTCTCCCCGAAGGAGACCCAGTCGGTGTCGTGACAGCGGTAGTAGTTGTAGCGGTTGTAGGCGATCCAGTCGACGTACTCGTCCCCCGGATAGAGCCGGGGGAAGAGTTCGTTGTTCCCCGGATAGCCGGTGATCGTCCAGGTCCACACCACATTGGTGACGCCCAGTTCGGCGAACCGGTCGTGGATGTGCCGCCAGGCGGCGACGAACTCGGCCGGGGTGCCCGCCGCCGGGATCCGGGTGTCCATCTCCAGGTCGAAGGAGAGGAAGAGGGGCTTCCCGTACGCCTTCACCCGCCGCGCCTGGACGTCGATCACGCTCTCGTCGAGCGCCCCCGACGAGATCTGGGTCCAGCGCGGCTGCTGGGCGTCCGTACCGCCCCACCACTTGCTCTCCCACGACAGCAGCAGCATCCGCTCCTGCCCGACCTCGCGCTCCTGCTCGGTGACGAGCTGCCCTTCGAGATCGTCCGTGGACATGTCGTGGTAGGCGTAGACGATGTCGAGCTTCCGTCCGATCCGCTCCTCGTACTCCCGGACCTTCGCCACCAGTTCCGGCTTCTCGTGCCGGACGTACGCGCCGAACCACGCGCCGCACGGCGGTACGAGCAGCTCGGTCGCCCGGCACTCGGGGGAGTCGGGCGAGGGGCGGGCGTCCTCGCGCGGGGTGGTGCCCGCCAGGGCGACGGCGCCCAGCAGCAGCGCCCCCACGAGGGCCGCGGACAGCGCGATCCACAGCCTGCCGTGGTTCTTCACGTGCGGTGGTGCCTTTCGGTGCGCGCCGGTCACTTCCCCCTGGCGGGGGGCGCCGGGTCCTCGTAACGATGTCTGCCCTCGGGGAGCTGCGGGCATGCGGCGGCGATCGCCGTCAGACCGAGGAGCAGCAGCAGGACGCCCGTTCCGCTGAAGGACTCCACCGCGATCAGGCCCGTGGCGGTCAGCACGGTCAGTCCCATGCTGAGGAAGAGGGCGAGCATCGCCAGCTCCAGCCGGTCCGAACCGTCGTCGAAGCCGGTCTCCCAGTCGTCCTCGGGGCCGACGGCCCGGTCGCGGCGAAGCCGGGGCGCGCAGACCCGCAGCACCGCGACCCCGGGTCCGGCCAGCAGGAAGACGGAGATCGGCAGCCAGCGCAGGAGGTTGCCGTCGGGGAGGACGGTGGCGAGCAGGGCGACGAGTCCGGCGGCGACCGGGCCGAACCGGACGGCCAGCGCCTCCCGGTCGGTGAGATCGATGTCCGCGACGGAGCCGAGGCCGCGCGGCGCCGCCCCGGTCCGGCCCCGTCCGGGCGGTGGCCCGGCGGACGGGCCGGTGGCGGGCCCGGGCCGGGCCTGCGGCGGCGGTCCCGGCGGGGACCCGGGCGCGGGCGGCGGCCCCGCCTGCGCCGGCGGCGGGAACGCCGGTCCGGCGCCCGGCTCCCGGCGGCGCCGGCGACCCGGCCGGTTCGCCCGGTCGCCCGGCCCGTGCGGGTCGCCGTACGGCTCCGGGCCCCGCCCGGGCGTCCCGGACGGCTCCCGCGGCTCGTACCCGCCGCCGTACGACCCCTCGGCGGGCCCCCGCCCGCCTTGCCCGGGACCCCGTCCCGTACCGTCTCCCGGTCTCATGACGCCCTCCCCGACGCGCGCTTCAGCCGGTACACGACCCCGGCGTCATTGCCCGCGACCTTCTCGAACAGCGGCGACGCCGCCACGTCCTTCTCGATGGCGGCCATCTGCTCGGCGGTGAGCAGCCCGTTCATCTCCGAGTTCGCCACCTGGGCGCGGGTGTACAGGAAGTACGCCTCACCCGGCGGCCGTACGCCCGACATATCGCTCGCCAGCGTCTTGGCCGGGGCCTTCACGATGTCGTCGACATGGAACTTGGCGTCGTCCAGGAACCAGTAGTGGTCCACGTCCCAGTAGCGGTCGTACGCCGCCGGATAGTTCCGGTGCGCCGCCACCACCAGGGACCCCTTGGGGGCGGTCCGCAGCAGGTCCTTCACCAGCTTCACCTCGGCGGGCGGGAAGTAGCTCAGCCGGTCCTTGCCCATATAGCTGGGTACGTAGAGCGCCGTGAGGACCACCAGCACCACCGCCGGGACGAGCCCGTAGCGGATCCCGGTCTCCAGCCGGGGCCGCTCCGCCGACGCCCTGGCCTCTTTGGTCACCGGCAGCAGCGCCACGGCGGCGAAGAAGGCGAGGTAGGGCAGCATGAACATCAGTACCCGGAAGATCATCTCGCTGCCGTAGCCGTTGGCGACCGCCAGCAGCGGCGGTACGGCGGCCAGCAGCAGCAGCGGCCTGGCCCGGGTACGCAGCGGCTTCCCGCCCCGGAACACCCCGACGGCCGCCAGCAGTACCACCGCGGCCGACAGCAACCGGGCCGACCAGGAGGCGAACAGCGCCCCGGAGCCGGTGGGCACGGAGCCGTACCCCCGCTCCAGATTGCTCCCGACGTCCCCGAAGGACTTGATCATGTCGGGGACGGCTTCCCTGAGGAACGGCAGCGACGCGGTCAGATTCCATGCCGCGAAGACCAGGACCAGCACGATCACCAGGGTCCAGTCCCGGTAGCGCCCCATCACACAGAGCGCCGCCAGACTGACCACCAGCATCACCGGGGTGAGCTGATGCGCCACCACGATCGCCGCGATCAGCGGGATCAGCAGCGCCGTCCACACCATCTGCCGGGCCCGGCGGCCCGGTGCCGGGGCCTCCGCCCGGCGCAGCGCGACCGCGATCACCCCGAGGTAGAGCGCGAAGGCCAGCGACTGCGGCGAGAAGTAGTCCTGGCCGACCCAGTTGGCCGCGTAGAAGATCCAGACGGCGGTCCAGATCAGCCGCCGGTCCTGGGTGAAGGTGCGGTAGACCAGCAGCAGCGGCAGCAGCAGCATCAGACTGGAGAGCAGCGGCCACCAGGACATGAAGGCCAGCGCGTTCTCGGCGCCGGTCAGATCGACCAGCGCCGCCTGGGCCGTGAAGAAGCCGGGCCACTGGTCGTAGACGGCCATCTCGCGCAGTTCGGCGCCCCGCTGGAGCCGTCCGGCGTCCAGCAGATGCTCGATGATCGCGTCGTGCTTCCACGCCCAGGCGTACAGCGGGGTCGGATAGACCACGGCCTGGGTGGCGCGTTCGAAGACCAGCAGACCCACGGTGTACGCCAGCGGCCACCACTGGCTCCGCCGGGGATCGCGGACGACGTACCAGAAGCCGCCGGTCAGCACGGCGAGCCCGAGCCAGAAGACGATCGGCAGCTCGCGGAAGAGACCGAAGTCGGAGAGGTCGGAGACATCGACGACGGCCACCGCGATCGCCCACAGCAGCAGGGCGGCGGCGAGCGGGGCGGCCAGGGTGATCAGGGTCCGGCGGTCGGGCGCCGCCGCCCGCCGCTCACTCCGCCCCGCGCGCCGCGACCCGCCCGGGGACCCGCCGCCGGGCCCGCCCGGAGCCGTACCCGTACGCGTACCGCCGCTGTTCACCGAGGCGCGCAGCCGGGCCACGGAGAGCCCCATGGTGGGCTGGTCCACCACGGGCCCCGGCGTGCCGTCGCCCCGGCGGCGCCGCCCGGACGGGGCGGTGCGCCCGGACTCCGGCCCCGGTCTGCCGGAATCGGCGGATGGTCGTTGCACGCTTCACCTCGGATGGTTCTCGGTCTCGCACGTTCGGCTCGACTGCTCATGGAGTTCTGGGGGCTCGGGCGGCGGTCCCGAGGGGGTCGTACGGGCCGGGCTCCGGCCGCTCATCCGGTCCGCCCGGTCATCCGGCCCGCCGCCCGTCCCCGGCGTTCGACCGCCCGGCCCCCTCAAGGGATGTACGGGACGACCGGACCGCCCGGGTCACGATCAGGGCCAGCACGGCGACCGTCAGCAGCAGTTGCAGCGGCAGCGCCACCGGGGCCAGGGCCCGTTGCAGCGCCCAGCCGCAGACCACCAGCACCCACAGCGCGCCCCACTGCGCCTCCTCGGGCACCCGCAACGTCCTGGCCAGCGCCATCAGGGCCACCAGCAGGAAGAACTGGCTCACCGTCGGCAGCCAGCGCAGCGCGCCCTCCGGATCGGACCAGCCCGCCGCCGCCCCCAGGAACCGGGCGAGGGTCTCGTACCACGCGCCGTCGGCGGGTTCCGGTTCCCAGCCCAGCGCGGCGGGCGCGGTGTGCAGGGCGGCGAAGGTCACCACCGACGCCGCCGACAGCAGCCCGGCCCTGGGCCGCAGCAGCGACAGCGCCGCGCTCTGCACCACGATCAGCAGCACCACCGCCGCCACCGTCACCGGCGGCAGTGCCTTCAGCAGCTCCTTGCCGGAGAGCACGGCCGACGGCGGCAGATCGGGCGCCGCCAGCAGCGGACCCCAGAACAGGGCCACCGCGAGACCCAGCAGCAGCCAGAGCGCCAGCGCGACCCGGGACTCCGCCGGACCCGAAGGCTGCTCGACCGGGACGGTCTCCTTCGGCTCCGGCGGTACGAAGACGGGGATACCGAACGCGGGCGTCGCCGTGTCGTGGCCGCTCCACACATAGGCGGCGCCGTACTCCTCCTCGTCCCGGGCCACCCGGTCCCGCCGCTCGGCGGCCTTCCGCGCCCAGTCGGAGCCGTACTCGGCCTTCTTCGCGGGCCCCCGGGCCACCAGCCGCGCCCACAGCTTCGACGGCGCCGGCTCCTTGCCCGCCAGCGCGCCGCGCAGCCCCGGCGCGACCACCACGGCCATCACCAGCATGGAGAGCAGCATCGCCCAGCCCGCCCCGGAGATCCCCGCCGGGCCCAGCATCATCGCGGCGCTGCCCAGCACCAGGGCGCACATCAGGCCCTGGACGACGGCGAGCATCCCGGTCCTGCCCTGGACCCGCAGGACGCCGATATACAGCTCGACGGCGACCCGGGGCAGCGCGGCGGCGGCCAGCAGCCGCAGCACGGTCGTCCCGTTCTCGGCGTACGAGGCACCGAACGGGGCCAGGATCAGCGGGGCGAAGAGGACCAGCACCCCGACCACCGGGACCAGCAGCAGCGCCATCCGGCGGAGCGCCCCGCGCACCCCGGCGGCGAGGGTCTCGGGGCTGTGCGAGGCGTGCGCGGTGAGGGACGAGGCCATGTTGATGGCCATGAACTCCATCGTCCCGCCGACGGTGTACGCGATGTAGAAGTAGCCGTTGTCGGTGGCGTCGAAGCGGACCGCCACCATCACCGGCAGCAGATTGATCATCGCCAGCGAGAACATGGCGCCGACGGAGTCGCCCGCGAGGAACCGGGCGATCTCCCGCAGCCGGGGCGGTTCGCGGTCCCGGTCGGCGGCGGACTGCCGGGGGATCAGCCTGCGGAAGATCAGCCACGCCAGCGGGGCGGTGGAGAAGGCGATCGCCGCGCCCCAGGAGACGAAGATCCCCAGCACCGGCAGGGCGGTGGCGAACGCGGCGAGCAGCAGCAGTTTGCCGATGGAGAAGACGGCGTTGCCGATGGGCACCCAGAACGCCTGGCGGAGCCCGGTGAGTACGCCGTCCTGGAGGGTGAGCAGCGCCCAGCCGACACAGGACAGGACGAAGGCCACCCCGGGCCAGAGCCCGCCGAGTGGTTCGTACGAATCGCCCCAGAGCGGCAGGGTGAGCAGGAAGCCGGTGGAGACGACGGTCACCACGATCGAGCTGACCAGGTACATCCGCCACACCAGGGGGCCGGTGCGGCGCCCGGCCCGGGGGACGTAGCGCACCACGGCGCCGATCATCGTGGTCGCGGTGACCGAGGCCAGCAGCCGCATCGCGGCGATCGCGGCCGAGCCCTCGCCGACGGCCTCCTGGGAGTAGTAGCGGGCGGCCACCAGCCAGAAGCCGAGGCCGAGGGCGGCCGATACGGCCGTGGAGAGCATCAGGGCGTAGGCGTTGCGGAAGAGCGAGTCGCCGCCGCCCTCGTCGGACCGCGCGCCCTCCCCGTCGCCGTCGCCGCCCCGGTCGTCGCCGGGGGCGGCGGGGCGGTGCGGGGCGGCGACCGCCGCCGACCAGGGGACCCTGCGGAGCATCATGGTGTCGGACGGGTCCGGCAGCGTGCGCAGCCGGGTTGTATCGGTGTCAGACACGCGGCTCGCCCGGGAAGGGACCCGGGGAGGCCGGGGTCCGGATCTGGACGGTGTGGTCCTCCAGGACCAGATCCGCGGCGCGGAGTTGCATCGTCGACTGCTCGTCAAAACCGGAGGAACCGGGTGAACCAGGTATCCCGGACTGTACGGGCGAACCGGATATCGGGGTCTGTGCCGGTACGGGCCCGGCGGCGTCCTGGGCCTCCGGATACGGGCTGAACGCCTCGGTCGTCAGGGTCCGCGACGAGGGCCGCCGCACCTTCCGGCCGGTGGACAGCGGATGCCCGCCGCGCTGCCGCGGTGTGAACGGCGGCGCGGGCGCCACCCCGGCCCGGTCGAGAACCTTGAGGATCTTGTCGGCCTTCAGCGGGTCGGCGGGCATCGCGTGCTTGCCGAACCACTCGGCGGCCTCCGGCGTCCGGGAGTGCTCGGTGAAGGCGGCGGCGTAGACGTCCAGCGGCGGATCGTAGAGATAGCCGGTGTGGATCCGGTTGCGGTGCAGCAGATTCCGGGTCCCCTCCCGGTCCTCGACCAGCAGCGGCACCTGGAACAGGGGCTGTACGGGGCCGGGCCGCCGGATCGCCCACCGGGACGCCAGCAGCTTCGCGGTGCCCGAGCGGTACTCCTCCAGCAGGGGGTCGAGTCCGGCGAGCATCCGCTCCGTCCGGCGCAGCCGCAGCGGACCGGGCCGCATCCGGTAGTCGTGCATATCGACCTTGACCCAGTCGTTGAAGGGGAGCAGCGCCGGGGCGTGGTTCAGCGCCTCCACCAACTGGGCGGCCCGCAGCGGCATCCGGATCTCGGGCCCCCGCTCCTCCATCCCCAGCATCCGGACCACGGCCCAGGCCAGCGATGTCAGCCGGAGCCCGCGGACGGCGGACTCCAGATAGGGGCGGATGCCGTACGCCAGCTCGGAGACCGTGCTCGACGGGGCCAGCAGTTCGTCCCTGGCCGCTTCGAGCGTCCGGCGGGTCCGCGGATCGGCGACCGCGAGAATGCCGCCGGTCCGGGCGCCCAGATGCTTGCCGAGACTGAATGTGGACGCCTCGCCGAAGGTGCCGACGAGCTTGCCGCCGACGGTGGTGCCGATGGCGTGGGCGCAGTCCTCGATCAGCGGGATGCCCATCAGATGGCAGCGGGAGCGAAGGGCTTCCATCGGGTCCGGATTGCCGTAGATATTGACGGTGAGGACCGCGGAGAGGCCCTCCCAGGTGGCGTCCGGGATGGCGGCCACGTCGATGGAGCCGTCCTGGTGGTGGACCGGCGCCATCACGGGTTTCAGCCCGGCCGCGAGCACCACGAAGAAGATGACGTCGTCGTTGACGGGCGCCATCAGTACCCGGCCGCCCGGTTTCACCCAGTGCCGGAGCGCCAGATACATGCCGAGCCGGCACGACGGTACGTACAGACAGTCGCGGCCCAGCCGGGCCCGCATCATCTCCTCGATCGCCGCGAAAGGCGACGAGGACGATACGGACGGCGGCCGACCCACCCCTTGAGCCATTTCGTCCCCCCAAGAACCCGTCGCCAATGTGGACCACGCCGGTCGGCCGCGTCAATGACGGAAGCAGGGCCCGCTCCCGGGGGAGGGGCCCTGCTTCCGTCATCGGCGGAGGCTTCGGCTCCGCGCCGTCGTCACACCATGGTCGACCGGGGGGTCACTCTTCGAGGGTGAGCCCCTTGCGCAGCCTGACCAGAGTCCGGGAGAGCAGCCGGGAGACATGCATCTGGGAGATGCCCAGCTCCTCACCGATCTCCGACTGCGTCATATTCGCGACGAAGCGCAGGGACAGGATTTTACGGTCCCTCGGCTGGAGCCCCGCGATCAGGGGCTTCAGGGACTCGATGTACTCGATCCCCTCCAGTCCGTGGTCCTCGTAGCCGATCCGGTCCGCCAGCGCGCCCTCGGTGTCGTCCTCCTCGTGCTGGGCGTCGAGGGAGCTGGCCGTATAGGCGTTGCTGGCGGCCATGCCCTCGACGACCTCGTCGCGGGAGAGTCCCAGATGCTCGGCGAGTTCGGCGACCGTGGGGGAGCGGTCCAGCCGCTGGGCCAGCTCGTCACCGGCCTTCGCCAGATCGAGCCGCAGCTCCTGCAGCCTGCGCGGCACCCGGACGGACCAGCTGGTGTCCCGGAAGAAGCGCTTGATCTCGCCGATGATCGTCGGCATCGCGAAGGTGGGGAACTCCACCCCGCGGGCCAGCTCGAACCGGTCGATCGCCTTGATCAGGCCGATCGTGCCGACCTGGATGATGTCCTCCATCGGCTCGCTGCGGGAGCGGAACCGAGAGGCGGCGAACTTGACCAGCGCGAGGTTCAGTTCGACGAGGGTGTTACGGACGTACGAGTACTCGTGCGTCCCCTCCTCCAGTTCGTGGAGGCGGGCGAAGAGCGTCTTCGACAGGGCACGGGCGTCGACCGGACCGATCTCGTCGAAGGGAACCTCGGGAAGACCGAGGCCGGCGAGCGGGTCCGGCGTCTCCGGCGCGGCCGTCGTGTGCGGTGCTTCGGGTACTGCTACTGCGGTCGCTGATGCTTCCTGTGCCGTCGGCGCGGTGGCGGGGGTTACCAGTGCGTCGAGCCGGGGTGACATGAGTCTCCTCCATCGTTCTCGGCATAAGGCTGCCGAAGCCCATTGCGAGCTGCGGTGAGCGGCGCCTCCAATGCCGGTCCTGGGACGGTCCCGTTGCGGTGTGTTTACAAGCCCTACCCGGTTCTCCCCACTCGATGCAAATGTTGTTTGTGCAAAATGTCCGCTTTGCTGGGGTGTTGAGGGGATGCCGCATGGCTTCCGGGTGCTCAGAAGGCGTAAAGTCGGAACCTCATCACATGCGTGAAGGGGCGTACATGGACCGCGCTACCGCCATGGGCGGCGTCAGTCAGGACCGCCTCCGGGTCGACGTGAGGACCGAGGGCCGCAGCGCCGTCCTCGCCCCGGCAGGTGAGCTGGATCACCATACGGCCGAACTGCTCAGCCTCCCCCTCGACCAGGCCCTCGCCGACGGCAGGTCACGACTCGTCGTCGACTGCTCCCGGCTCGACTTCTGCGACTCCACCGGACTCAACGTCCTGCTCACGGCCCGGCTCAAAGCCGAAGCCGCCGGAGGCGGCGTCCACCTCGCCGCGATGCAGCCCGTCGTCGCCCGGGTGCTGGAGATCACCGGAGCGGGCGCCGTCTTCACCGTCCACGAAACCGTCGAGGCCGCCCTGGACGGCTGAGCAGCACCTTCCGCGTACGAACGCGGACTTTTCCGCTCCTGGCGAGGGTGAGTGTCGTCACCGATCAGCGGGGCAGGAGAGATTCCACAGGACCTGTGCGGGGCGCGCGCCGCCGGGCAACCTGAACTCCAATAAGCAGGCGATCCGGTGAATCGGTGAGGTGAAGCGCTGATGAGCACCACCCGGCCACAGGCGGGCGATCTCGGTCCCGAACCGAGCGACGCCGGGGGCGAGGCCCCCAGCAGGCGGTACGACACGATCGTGCCGCGTGTCCCGGGCCGCACCACACGTCAGGTGCGCCGACTTGCCCTGGCCGATGCCAGCGGCATCGTCCCACTCGCCCGGGACTTCACCCGGCAGGCCCTCTACGACTGGGGCTGGCTCCCCGCGGCGGGCGCCGACCGCCGGGCCGCCGCCGAAGACGTCCTCCTCGTCGTCTCCGAACTCGTCACCAACGCCTGCCTGCACGCGGACGGCCCCGACGAACTCCGCGTCACCCGCGACGGCAAAGTCCTCCGCCTCGAAGTCACCGACGGCGGCACAGGCCAACCCGCCCCCCGCACCCCCCACCGCGCCGGCCGCCCCGGCGGCCACGGCATGTTCATCGTCCAGCGCCTCTGCCTCGACTGGGGAGTCACCCGCACCCCCGGAGCCCCCGGCAAAACAGTCTGGGCCGAACTCGCGGCGCCGTAATTTTTGTGGCTCGGTTCCCCTCCGGGGCGCTTCAGCCGTGTTCTTCAGTCGATCGTGCTCGACCGCTCGTACCTCGCGGCCTGCGCGCGTTCTCCTTCCAGAACACGACGCGCCCCTTCGACTCACTCGCCCTCCGGGGCGAGGGCAGGACGAGGCACTCCAGGGCACGCGGCTTGAGAAGGGTGGGCCGGGCCTCACGGCTGACTCACCTCTACGCGTCCGCCCCCGCACGTCCCCCGGCTCCCGCCCCGGGAAAAAGGCCGCTCCGAATCCGTCCGCGCGTGCTCTAATCGCCCGATGCCCGAGATCTCTCCAGAGCTGATACGACGGTGGCTGCACGGCTGGACCACGGCCCGAGCCGTCCCGGCGGCCGAACCGGTCGGGGCGGCCGGTGACGGTCTGCGCTCCGAATGCCACCAGCCCGGCCGTGAGGTCGAGGTGTTCGCCCTCCGCGCCGACGACGATCCCGGCTCCCTGGCCCGCCTGGCGAAGACCGTGGCCTCCGCCCGGCGTACGACCTGGCTCACGGTCCCCACCCACCACCCCGACACCGTCGAATCCGCCGTACGGGCCGCCGGACTGGAGGTGCTCCACCGCTCCGAGTGGCTGATGGCGACCGACCTCACCGGCCATCCGCGCCACGAGCCGGCCGCGCCGTACGAACCCGAGGTACGCACGGAGGGCCCGGTCACCACCGTCACCCTGCGCGCCCCCGACGGCACGGTCGCGGCCTCCGGCACGATCGCCGTGGTCGGCCCCGACGCGATCGCCGACCGCATCGAGACGGCCCCCGCCCACCGCCGCCGCGGCCTGGGCCGCGCCGTGATGAGCGCCCTCGCGGAGGCAGCCCTCTCCCAGGGCGCCCGTACCGGCCTCCTCATCGCGAGCGAAGAGGGCCGACACCTCTACACGTCCCTCGGCTGGCACCACGAGGCCGACGTCCTGATCGCCCGCTCCCCGGCGGTCAACTAGGGTGTGCCCGGCCCGCCCGCTGTCGCGCCCGGCTGTTCGCGTGCGTTCGGGGCGAGGGGATCCTCCGCCGTGCGACGTAGGTCCGCCGTCGGATGTGGCGGGGCGCCGCACGTCATAGCCTCCCCGCATGACGACAGCCGACTCCCGTCCCAGCGGCCCCCGTAGCCCGGAGCAGCGCAAGCGCGAGGCGCTGGAACGGCTCGCCCGGGACAACGACGTATGGGTCGCCACCGCCGACGCCACCGGTGAGCCGTGTCTCGTTCCACTGGCCTTCTGGTGGGACGGCGAGGCGGTTTGGCTGGCCACCCGCGACACCAATCCGACCGGGCGCAACCTGTGCGCCTCGGGCCGGGTCCGGCTCAGCTTCGGCCATACCCGGGACGTGGTCCTGATGCACGGCACCGCGCGCGTGCTGACCCGCGAGGAGCTTCCGGCCGGGGTCGGCGACGCCTTCGCCGCCAAAGACGGCTGGGACCCTCGCCGGGACCACCCCTCGTATGTCTTCTTCCAGGTCACCCCGCAGGTGGTGCAGGCGTGGGGAACGGTTTCCGAGATGGCCGGGCGGACCCTGATGCGCGGCGGGAAGTGGCTGGTCTGACGCGCCGGTGACGCCGCCCGGGGTCCGGGCGGCGTCGCGTGGGGGCTACCGCGCCCGTTCGCGCAGGGTCGCTTCGATCAGGTCCGCCGCGCGGGTCGTGCCGCCCTCCGACTTCGCCGAGGTGCGGAGGGCCGCCGAGCGGGCGGCGGTCTCCGGGGAGTCGGTCAGGTCGAGCAGGGCCGTACGGAGGGCCTCCGGGGTGGCCGACGGGGGGTCCAAGCGGCGGGCCACGCCCAGGGAGACCAGACGGTCCGCGTTCATCTCCTGTTCCGAGGTACGGGGGACCGCGATCATCGGGACGCCCGCGAGCAGGCCCTCGCCGCAGCCGCCCATACCCGCATGGGTGACGAACGCGTCCGCCCCGGCGAGGATCGCCCGCTGCGGGACCCAGTCGTGGACCTCGACGTTCGACGGGATGTCGCCCAGTTCCGCCGGGTCCGTGTACTTGCCGATCTGGAGGATCACCCGCCAGCCGGGGAGGTCGCCGTAGGCGGCCAGGCAGGCGCGGTAGAAGTCGGGGTGCCGGGTGTCGGCCGAACCCAGGGAGACCAGCAGGATCTTCTCGGCGTCCGCCGGGCGGGACCAGGTGCCGGAGGCGCCGGAGGTGAGGGCGAAGCAGGGGCCGACGAAGGTCACCGCCTTCTCGTCGACCCGGTCGGCGTTCGGCTGCATCGCCCGGCTGATCAGGGCGAGGCCGCGGGACGGATGGCCGCTGAAGGTCTCCAGGTCCAGGGTCGTCGCGCCCGAACCGGCCAGCCAGTCGGTGAACTTCGCCCGGTACGCGTCGGCGCCCGGCAGGGCCCAGATATGGACCGCGACCTCCTCCGCGTAGCCGTCCCAGCCGACGAAGGTGGGGGAGAGCTGGACGAGGGGCCGTCCCTGCGACTCGGCGATCACCCGGGCCGCGTAGGACCCGATGTCGTACAGATAGAGGTCGGCCGGATCGCGGTCGTAGACGGCGCGGAGTGCCGGGAGGTTCCGGATCGCGTCGTCCAGGAAGAGTGTCATGGCGGCGATCGGGTCCTCGGGCCAGTCGTTGTCGGCGACCGGCAGTCCGGAGGAGAACGGGACGAGTTCGGCGCCGGTGGGCTCGATCAGGTGAGCCACCGCGGGGTCATTGGCGTAGGTGACGCGGTGGCCGCGGGCCACCAGCTCCCGGATGATCTCCAGGCTGGGCAGAACGTGGCTGACGGCGGGGATACCGACCATCGCGATATGGGCGCGCTGACGCGACATGAGGAGTACTCGCTTCGACTGTGGAGACGGTTGACATCACACGGACGCGGCGGACCGACCCGGGACCGGCCGAGCGGTACGGGTACGGAAAGACGGGCCGCGACGCGTGGATCCGCGCACGCCGGAGTTTCAGCCGTCCGCTGTGCGGGCGGCGGCGGGCGCGGGCACTGAGGTCAGTGCGACGACCGGAGGCGGACGGTGTGCCGCGCGTAGACGAAGGAGAGGGACATGCCGGTGACCCTAACAGGGGCCGCGCCCCGGCGCGCCCGATAATCGGGCGCGCCGGGCGGTCCGGCGGACGGTCCGGCGCCGGTCAGGAGGTGTCCTTCGGGGCCTCGTACGGGGTGAACGAGACCAGGCACTCCGAGGTCCGCAGGTCCGGGGTCAGCGTCAGGGGCACCGACAGCGTCTCGGTGAAGAACCGCTCCGTCGGCACCTTGCAGATCCGGTGGCAGAGCGCCGGGTTCGTACTGGTGAGGAACGTACAGCGGGTGATCTGCCGCTCGTGCCGCCCGGTCCGCCGCATCGGGCCGACCAGCCAGCGGAACAGGCCGGGCGTCAGCAGGGTCAGGATCCGGGTCGCGGTCCGGGGGAACCGGCGGGCGAACCGGCCCAGCAGCCGGACCGTCCGCGGGCCGCCCATGAAGTCGGTATAGCCCGCCGCCACGGTCCGGCCCAGTTCGCCGTCGTCGGTGAACTTCCGGTCCTCGTGGAAGGTCGAGTCGACGAACTTCGCCCAGTCGTCCCGCTCCGGCGAGCGGTACTCCAGATGGCGGGCCCGGATCTTGTTGAACTTCTTCAGGAACAGGGAGTCGAGCACGATCGTGGTACCCCCTCGTGAGTCGGTCAGCCGACGGTGCCGAGTCTCTCCTTCACGCCGGGCCACTCGGCCCGCAGCACGCTGTAGTACACGGCGTCGCGGCGGCGCCCGCCGGGCATGTAGTTGAAGGAGCGCAGTACGCCCTCCTCGGTGGCCCCGATGTTCCGCAACCCGCGCCGGGCCTGCTCGTTGAGGACATCGGTCTTGAACTCGACGCGCTCCGCGCCCAGCCGCTCGAAGGCGTGCTCCAGCAGCAGGTACTTCACCCACCGGTTGACGCCCTTGCCGCGGAAGTCGCGGCCCAGCCACGACCAGCCGATCTCCAGCCGGGCGTCGGCCTCGGCCAGGTTGCCGTAGCACATGCTGCCCGCGATCCGGCCGGACGCCTTGTCGGTGACGACGAAGACGATCCGGCGGCCGGCGGCGGTGTCGTCGAGGGCCGCGTCGAAGAAGAGCTTGAAGTCCCGCTCGTCCGAGACGGCGGCCACGAAGTACTTCCAGATGTCGGGGTCCATCGCCACCGCCCGGACGCCCTCACGGTCGGCCTCGGTGACGGGATGGAGCCGTACGCGCTCGTTCTCCAGAACGGCCGGCGCCTGTTCTGCCCAGCTCATGGATCAGGTCCCCTCGGTGGAGTGTCGGGCCAGTGCTTCCGTGACGTGCCGCAGGGTGTGCATCCGCTCCAGGTCGTCCTCGGTGAAGTGCCCGAGGTCGACGCCGGTAGCCTCGCACAACTCGGTCAGGAAGAGGACCTTGTTGAGGGACGTCAGGGCGTACGAGCCGGTCATGTCGGCGTCGAGGTCGAGCGCCGCCGGGGCGATCTCGTGCGGCAGTACGGCGGAGAACTGCTCCCGCGCCGCCGTTTCGATGGAGACCTGGTCAGCTGGCATGGATTCCCTCCGTGGGGTCGTGGACCGCGGTGTGGTGGAGTTCCAGGATCCGGGCCCGTTTCGGTTTGAACTGCGAGGTCAGCAGGCCGTTCTCGATGGAGAACGGCTCGTCGGCGACGACCACCCGGCTGATCCGCTCGTCGGCGGCCAGCCGTTCGTTGGTCCGCTTCAGATGGGCGGCGATCGCCTCGGAGTCGGCGGGTACGGCCGCGGGGGAGACCACCGCCACCAGATCGGTCTGGCCGGGGCAGAACACCACGCACTCGGCGATCGAGGGGTCGGCCCGCAGGGCCTCCTCCACCGGCCGGACGACGACCTTCTTCCCGTTGTCGAGCACGATCACGTCGTCGGCCCGGCCCAGGATGTACAGGAAGCCGTCCTCGTCGAGCCGCCCCAGGTCGCCGGTGCGGACGATGCCGCCGGGGCGGAACATCCGCTCCGAGTCGCCGGGCGCGGCGTAGGCGTAGTGGTCGTTGACGGGATGGTCGCTGCGGACGGAGACCACCCCGTCGTCGCCGATCAGGATCTCCTTGCCGGGCAGGGCCCGGCCGACACTGCCCGGCCGGTTCGCTCCGGGGTGGTTCTTGGTGACGATGCAGGTCTCGTTGAGCCCGTAGCCCTCGTACACCGGCAGCCCCGCGTCGGTGAGGAAGCGGACCATATCGGGCGAGGCGGGCGCCGAGCCGGTCCACAGATAGCGGATCCGGTCGCCGAAGACGGCCCGCGCCGCCGCCCCCGGGTCGGGGGTGCCCCGGTCCCGCCGCAGCCGGGTCTCGATCTGCCGTTTCGCGGTCTCGAAGAACGCGGGGACGCCCATCACCACCGTCGGCCGTACCCGGCGCAGGGCCGCGAAAGCCGCCTCGTAGGTGCTGATGGTGACGTCGTGGCCGTGGAGCAGCGCCGAGTAGACCCAGTAGCGCTGCTGGAGCAGGGAGAGCGGCAGAAAGACGAAGAGGTCGTCGCCGGGGCCGTGTCCGAAGATCTGCTGGACGGCCCGCAACGAACTGTCGACGCTGCCCGCGGTGGCGCCCAGGCCCTTGGGCTCCCCGGTACTGCCGGAGGTGAACTTGATGGTGGTGACGTCCTCCGGGGCCCAGACCACCGGCGGCGGCCCCGCCTCGCCGGACCCGTCGCCGGGGCCCTCGGCGACGGCGGTGACCTCGGCGGTGGGGAGGACGCCGGGGAGCCCGGCGGCCTCCGGCCGGTCGGTGGCGAGCAGGGTGAGGTCGTACGTGTCGACGAGTCCGGCGCCGGGGGTGAACTTCCCCGGCTCGAATCCGGCGGTCCGCGCCCCGAGCCGGAGCGCCGCGAGATCGAGCAGGATCCACGCCGGGCCGTTGGCGGCCAGGATGCCGATCCGGTCGCCGGGCCGGATGCCGTGCTCGTCCCGGAGCCACCGGGCGACCAGGCCGGAGCGCCGGTACAGCTCGGTCAGCGGCATCGTCTCCGTACCGAGCAGGCTGGCGAAGGCGATCCGGCCGCCGCCGGTCGGCGGGCCCGCGACGATCCGGCCCAGGGTCCGCTCGGTCACCGTTCCTCCCCGGAGCCGGAGCCGGAGCCGGAGCCCTCGCCGGAGCCCTCCGGCGCGTCCGGCCGGAAGAAGACGGCGTCCGCGAGGCCGATCGCCGACCCCGGCGGCACGAGTTCCACGATCGTGGGCCACTCGGTGGGCTCGGGCAGTCCGAGCGCCCCCGCGAGCCGGGCGGCGAACCTCGGCATCAGCGGCGCGGCTGTCTGTGCCAGCAGCCGGGCGGCGGCCAGTTCCAGGGCGATCGCGGTACGGGTCTCGGAAGCCCAGCCGGGGTCCCCGGCCGTCCGCGACTCCAGCCGGGAGAACCGCAGGACGTCCTCGACCAGTCCGTCGAGTTCGGCGGCGGCCCGGTTGAGGGAGAAGCCGTCGGCGCGCAGGGCGCCGGTGACGGCCGTGAGCCGGTCGCCGAGCCGGGCCAGGAACGCGGAGTGCTCGGGCGTCCAGATGCCCGCGTCGGGCGCGTTACCGCCGTACTGCCCGTCGATCCGCTCGCCCAGCCCGGTCAGCCACCGCTGCCAGCCGCCGATCAGGGTGTCCTGGACGGTCCGGGCGTAGGCGGCGCGGCGGAAGTCGGTCCGCTCCTCCTCGGGCCGGGTACGGCACAGGAAGTACCGGACGGCGTCGACGGAGTCGGGGCCGAGGATCTCCTTCCCCCAGACGGCGTGCCGCCTGCTGGTGGAGAACTTGGCGCCCTCCAGCAGATAGAACTCGTTGACGTGGTAGTCGATATCGGGCCGCCAGCCGGGGTGCGCCAGCCGGTACAGCACCGGGTAGAGCACCGAGTGGTAGAAGCTGTTGTCGTAGCCGAAGAAGTGGACGATCTTCCACTCCGGGCCGGGGTCGTCGGCCCGCCACTTCTCGCCCAGCCGCCCGCCGAGGGCCTGGACGCCGTGGAGGAAGCCGTAACTCATCTCCGGCCAGACCCAGATCACCTGGCCGTCGGTGCCGCTCCCGGCACCCTCCGCCGGGGTTACGCCCCAGCTCGCCGGGTGGGTGACGGGGATGTCCAGCGACGGCCGGGCGAACAGCCGGGCCGCCAGCTCCCGCAGCCTGGCCGGGACCCGGCCCGCCCGGTGGTGTTCGGCGACCTCGGTCCCGAAGTCGCCCAGCGGCAGGGTCCAGCGGGCCTGCGGGGCGCGGACCGGGGCGCCGTCGGAGAGCCGGGAGACCGGGTCGGTGAGATCGGCGACCGTGTTGGGCTCGCCGCACTCCTCGCAGATATTGCCGCCGGTGCCGCCGCCGCAGCCGGGGCAGCCGCCGCTGATGTCGACCTCGTACAGATAGTCGCCGGTCTCCGCGTCGAAGAGGGCGTCCCGTTCGGCGACGGAGATCCGGCCGGAGGCCACCAGCCGGGAGAAGAAGTCCCGCAGCCCGTCCCGGTACTCGGGCTCGGTGCCGGTGACGGTGTACTGGTCGGGCACGATGTCCATCAGGGCCAGCGTGCGGCGGATCTCGTCGCTGTAGTGGGCGGCGGTCTCGGCGGGCGTACGGCCCTCGGCC
The DNA here is from genome assembly GCF_040641415.1 of Streptomyces sp. NPDC020875. Taxonomy (NCBI): domain Bacteria; kingdom Bacillati; phylum Actinomycetota; class Actinomycetes; order Kitasatosporales; family Streptomycetaceae; genus Streptomyces; species Streptomyces sp. NPDC020875. Next base: position 136,060 of record NZ_JBFADP010000005.1, read on the forward strand.
CTGGCGGCGCCCACCACATAGCTCTGGTAGTCGTCGCTGCCGGTCAGATGCCAGGCCCGGGCGCCGTTGAGGCGCTGGAACCGGACATAGGCGTCGGCGCCCAGATAGGGACCCGACAGATGCCCCAGATGGAGATCGCCGTTGGGCGTCGGCGGGGTGGAGAAGACGAAGACGGGCCGGTCGCCGAAGGCCAGCCGGTCCTGGTTCCCGGCGGACGTCAGGGCCCGGCCGGGATCCCGCCAGTACTGGGTGAGGAAGACCAGATCGGTGTCGCCGGTGTTCTCCAGGACATGCGTCTCGAACGGCTCGAAGAGGGCGAGTACGCCCGGCTCCGCCGGATAGCGGCGGCCGTCGACCACGAACTCGCCCCGGCCCGCGACGATCACGAAGAACTCGGTCTCGTCGTGCTGGTGGGCGGTGGACGCGCCGCCCACCTCCACCCGGCCCCAGCCCGCGCCCACGCCCAGGCCCTCGACATCGCTCATGCCGATACCGAACGCGGCGTGCAGCTCCCGCTCGTCGTAGTGATTGATGATCATGTGGTGTTCCTCCGTAAGGACGGGTCGCGGAGACCGGGTCCGTCTTTGGCGAGCAGCCGTACGGTCTCCCCGGCGATCGCCGGGGCCAGCCGGTAGCCGGACCCCCCGGCGGCGCCCGCGAAGACCAGCCGTCCGTCGTCGGTGAGCGGCCGGACCAGCGGCCCGCCCGCCGGGTTGTACGCGTCGCAGAAGACCCGGCCCGACCCGGCGCGGCCGGCCAGCCCGGGGGCGTACCGCCGCAGCACACCGGCGGCCTGGGCCAGATGGGCGGCGGTCGGACCGGACTCCACGGTGTCCGGGTCGACGTCCCACTCCTGGCAGGTGTACGAGAAGAGCCAGTGGCCCCGGTCCCGGTACGGCAGCAGAAAGGCGTCCTCGTCGTGGAAGACGACCGCGCCGTCGTCCGCCGCCGGTACCGACTCGATATGCAGGGCGACGATCTTCTTCACCCGGATGCCCAGCGGTGCCAGCCGCTCCCGCCAGGCCGGATGGGCGATCCACGGCCCGGGGGCGAGGACCGCCCGGGCCGCGCGCAGGATGCCGCCGGTCCCCAGGGCCAGCCGCACCCCGTCCGGGCCCGTGGTCACCCCGGTCACCGCCACGCCCTCCAGGAACCGGACCCGGGGCCGCAGTTCGGCCGCCAGCGTCTGGGTGACGGCGGCCACGTCCGCGTACTGGCAGCCGTCCCCGGTCCAGGCCGCCGCGCCCGCAGGCACCGTCACCGGGCCCGGCGGAAGCCCGCCGTCCGGCAGCGGTATCTCCCGCAGCCCGGCCTCCGGCAGATACGCCTCCCGCAGCCCGGGCTCGGACGCCCGGTCCGCGATCACCGTCATCGGCAGCGACCGCAGCGGCAGTCCGGGCCGGGCGGCGGCGAGCCCCGCCCAGTAGCGCTGGCTCTCGGCCGCCATCGCCCGGACCGCCGCCGAGGCGCCGCGCGGGAAGTGCAGTCCGGCGGAGCGCCGGGAGGCGCCCCCGGCGACCAGCTCGCGGTCGAGTACGGTCACCGCCGCCCCCGGGTCGGCGGCGACCAGCTCCCGGGCGATCAGGGTGCCGATCACCCCGGCGCCGACCACCGCGACACCCGTGGTCTCCGGTATCGCCCCGGCCCCCGGCTCCCCGGCGGCCCCGGCGGCCCGCGCGGCCCCGGCGGCGTCCGGTACGGCTCCGGGGGCGCCGCCGCTCACGCCCCCCTCCCGGCCTGGGGGCCCGGCTTCGACGCCCACTCGATGAACGACGGCAACTGCTCGTTCCCCGCGACCACGGCCAGCCGGTCGGCGATCCGGCGGCTGCGCCAGGCGTTGAGGCTGAGATTGGGATCGGCCAGGCCCCGCTGGCCCCGGGAGGCGTTCTGGACGAAGATCCGCCGGTCGTCGGGGCCGTCCCAGTACACGGCGTAGTCCTCGTCGATCCGCAGCTCCTCGCCGTCCCGCTCCAGCCGGTCGGCGACCGGACCCAGGAAGTCCATCGGCGTCGGCCGGAAACCGGTCGCCCAGATCACCACATCGGCCTCGAACAGCTCGACCGACTCCCGGTGGTCGTTGTGCCGGGCGGAGACCTGCCAGCCGCCGTAGACCCCCGGCTGGACGTCCCGGACCTCCCGGTTGGGGTGCAGCCCCACCAGATCGACATTGCCCTCCACGAACCGGTGGAGATAGATCTTCTGGTAGATGTCGCGCAGGGTGCTCTCGGATATCCCGTCGCTGGTGAGGACGTGCCGCTCGTTGAAGGCGTGCCGGGTCTCCCGGTCCAGGCCGTAGAAGTACTCGGCGTAGGACGGCATGTAGTAGTCGTTGGTGAAGGGCGAGTCGTCGATCGGGAAGTAGTTGTCCCGGCGCGAGATCCACGACACCCGGCGCGGCAGCTGCCCCGCGGGCTGCGACACCAGGTCGAGGAACGCCTCGGCGCCCGACTGGCCGCCGCCGATCACCACGACCCGTTTACCGCCCAGATCGCGGGCGAGTCCGGCGTACTCGCTGACATGGAACTGGGTGGGGCCCAGCAGTTCCCGGGCCTTCGGCGGCACCCACGCCCGGCTGCCGACACCGACGACGACATTGTCCGCGGTGACCGTGCGCCGGTCGGTGCGGACCGTGAACACGCCGTCGAAGGAGACCTCCTCGACGGCCTCGCCGAAGCCGATATTCGGATTGATCCGGCTCGCCCAGGCCAGGTAGTTGCGGAACTCGACCCGGGGCACCGCGTCGAACTGGGCGTTGAGGAAGTGGTAGAGCCTGCCCTGCTCGTGCAGATAGGCCAGGAACGAGTACGGGTTCTGCGGATCGGCGAGCGTCACCAGATCCTTGAACAAGGAGACCTGGAGTGTGTTGCCGGGCATCTGCTGTCCGTCGTGCCAGCTGAAGCTCCCCTTGCGGTCGAGGAAGAGGTGGCTCACCTCCTTCCGGCTGTGCAGCATGGAGGCCAGGCTCAGATTCGCCGGCCCCACGCCCACACCGAGGCAGCGGTAGTGGGCCGGGCCGGAGCGGATGGATTCACTCGCCATGGGAGACCTCTCCTTCGGGCGGGGCGCCGCGCTCGGTGCGGGGCGGACGGGACTCGTCGGCGGTGGACGGACCGGCGGCGGACGGGCCGCCGGTGGGTGAACCGGCGCCGGGCGAACCGTCGGCGGCGGCCCCGCCGGGTACGTCACCGGGCCCCTCGCCCGGACCGGTGACGGCACGTACCCCGTGCGCGGCCAGCGCCGTCAGCCAGCGGGCCGCCTCGGCGGGGGACTCGGCGGCCCGGTTCAGCCCGCCGGGCAGGGCGCCGTCCACGATCCGCGACACCCCGTGGGCCAGCGGCAGCGACACACAGCGGGCCATCGCGCTCTCGGTCTCGTCCCCCGTCAGATCGAGCAGTTCGGAGCCGGACCAGCGGACCGACCCGTCGGCGTCGGCGACGGTCAGCGCCACCGACAGCACCACCCGGTCCCGGTCGGCGTCCGTCGTCGGATAGCGGTCGGCCAGCTCCTTCGCCAGCGACCGCAGCCGGGCCTCGTCCCCGGTGCGGACCGTGGCGAAAACCTCCGACCAGGCCGTACGCCAGCCCGCGTTGCGCAGGGTGCCCCGGACGAAGCCGCTGACCCGCCAGCCGTCCGGGAAGCCGTACTGCGGTACGAACGGCAGACTGTCCCGGTTCGGATAGACCTCGAACTCCTCCCCGGCCAGGGTCAGCGTCCGGGTCGCCAGCCACGGCTCGGGCGCGGTCCGCGCCTCCCCGTCCTCGATATAGCCGGCGGGGGAGCGCAGCGCCGACAGCACACCGTAGGGCGCCCAGCTGAACCGGTACCTGAAGTCGTTGGGCACGGCCGGGAGACCGCCGCAGTACGAGGTGAAGGCGACCGAGTCCGCCCGGTCGCCGACGGCCTCCCTGGCCCGCTCCACCAGCACATGGGCCAGCAGATGGTCGATCCCCGGATCGAGCCCGGCTTCGGTGAGGACCACCAGGCCCCGGCCGGCCACCGCCTCGGCGGCCGACGCCAGTTCCGGCGACGTATAGCTGGTACAGGCGAAGTGCGCGCCGCGTTCGGCGGCCAGCGCCAGCAGCGCCGGATGCTCCGTGGCGGGCAGCATCGACACCACCACGTCACCGGGGCCGACCTCGGCCGCCAGGGCGCCCGGCGCCAGCCCCCTGACCTCGGCGAGTCCGGTCAGGCCGAGCGCCGCGAGCCGGTCGGCGGCCCGCTCGGCGGTCCGGTCCCACAGCACCGGCCGCCGGACCCGCCCGGCCAGCAGGGCGAGACCGCTCCGGCCGGTGGAGAGCCCGGTACCCACCCAGTGGACGGTCCCACTGGCGGGGGCCGCGGGCGGAAGGCTGTCAGGGCTCACGAGTTCTCCTCCGAACGGGCCGTACGCACGGCCTCGGCGAACCGGCGCCGGGTCCGCGACCAGGCCGGGCAGTCGGGTCCGCCGCTCCGCCCGCCGGGCCCCGGCAGATTCAGCAACTGGGGCCACAGCTCGGCCGAGAAGGCCCGGCTGGCCTCGGCGGGCAGCAGCGACGGCAGATTGTCGATGGCGATCAGATCGAGCGGCGGATCCCCGGCCACGAGCCGCCGCACCGGCCGCTCCCACGAGGTCACCTCGTCGTACACCGGCAGTACGTTGCAGGCCGAACCGACGTCGCAGGTCACATCCGAGAGGACGGTGGTCCGCCGGGCGGGCGAGGCCAGCGAGTCCGGGGTCAGGAACGGCTCCACCGGCCGGTGCACCAGTACCGTGTTCACCACGATCCCGTGGCTCAGCAGCGCCGCCCGGTCCAGCCGCCGGGTCTCCGCCACGTCCCAGCGCACCGGACCGAACCCGGCCGTCTCCAGCGCGTCGCACGCGCCCCGGCCGCTGCGCCCCAGCGCCCCGATCACCAGCGCCCCGGCGCCCGTACCACCAAAACCCCCGGGATCACCGGAACCACCGGAACCCTCGGCACCGTCCGGCCCGTCACCGCTCCGCTCCGGGCCGCCGCCGCGCAGCAGCCCGTCCAGTTCCACCAGATCCATGGTCCGCAGCGGCGCCTTCAGCGCCCCGCGCAGATGCAGCACCGCCAGCGCCGCGCCCGCATACCCCGCCCAGTAGCCGAAGGCGGCCACCCGGCGGCCTTCGTCGTCGGTCAGATACTCCAGGTCGAGCAGGGCCCCGCCGCCCGCCTCGAACCGGCCGAGCAGGGCCCGGGCGCCCGGCTGCCCCTTGTAGGCGTGGCCGAAGTAGATATGCCGGTGCCGCAGGGGCCTCGGCTCGTCGGGGAGTTCCTTCAGCCCCAGGACGTAGGTGTCGTCGGGGGCGTCGGGCCAGCTCCCCGCGGGCGCCGTGTCGCAGCCCGCCCGGACGTACTCCTCCAGCGGGACGGTCCGCCGGTCCGACTCCTCGACGGTGACCCGGACGCCCCGGCCCACCAGCCGGGCCGCGTCGGCGGGCACCAGCGGCGTCCGGCATTCGGTGGTACGGGTCTCGTGGCGCAGCCACAGCCGGGGCAGCGCCGACATCAGAGGTGTTCATCGCCGGGCTGCGGCGCCTCGATCGCGGTGGACAACTGGACTCCTTCGGGTGGTTGGGATCCGGTGGCGGCCCGGCCGCCGGGGGCCGGTGGCCGGTACGCCCGCCGGTACGGGGCCCGGGTCATCCGGCGAGGGCGGCCCGGCGGGTGTCGAGGGCGTCGGCGACGGCCAGCCGCAGCACGTCGGTGGCGCCCTCGTAGATGCGCAACGAGCGGATCTGCCGGTAGAGGCGCTCGGGTACGCCGTCCCGGACGACTCCGGCGGCGCCGAAGAGCTGGACCGCGTCGTCCACGGTCCGCTGGGCGGTCTCGGTGGCATGGACCTTGGCGATGTTGGCGTGCTTGCCGAAGCCCCGGCCGCCCCGGTCGCACTCCCAGGCCGCCCTGGCGACCAGCAGCGCCGAGGCGTTGAGACCGATCTCCATATCGGCCAGCTTCGCCTTGACGAGCTGGAGGTCGTGGAGCACGCCGCCGTAGGCGGACCGGCTCCGGGTATGGGCCAGGGCGGCGTCGGCGGCCCGCCGGGCGAAGCCGTTGGCGGCGGCGCCGACGGTGATCCGGAACCGCTCCAGCAGATCGACGGCGATCACGAAGCCCCGGCCGGGGCGGCCGAGTACCGCGTCGGCCGGAAGGCGGCAGTGTTCGAAGACCAGATGGCCGAAGGAGCGGGGGGCGACCGGGTCCAGCCGTTCGGAGACGCGGACCCCCGGGGTGTCGGCGGGCACCAGGAACGCGCTGAGACCCAGCGGCCCCGGCCCCTCGCCTGTCCTGGCGATCACCACGTACAGCCCGGCGATGGTGGCGTGCGCGATCCACGCCTTGTGGCCGTCGAGCACCCAGTCACCGCCGCCGGTCCGCCGGGCGGTCAGCCCGACGGCCGCCACCTCCGAACCGGCCTCCCGCTCGGAGACCGCGAACGCGCCGATCAGCGACCCGTCGGCCATCGCGGGCAGAAACCGCTTCCGCTGCTCGGGGGTGCCGTACCGGATGATCGGGGTGGCCGCCAGGGACTGGATGGAGTACGCGAAGTCCGCCAGGTCCTCCGCGTAGGCGAGGGCCTCCCGGGCCAGGCAGAGGGTCCGGAAGTCGGAGGGGAGGTCCGGCGGCCCCGAGTCCGGGTCGAGCCCGGCGAGCCAGCCGTCCTCGCCGAGCACCCCGACCAGCCGCCGTCCCGCCTCGTCGGGGTCCGTCCGGCGGACGGTCTCCCAGAGCGCCCGGTAGCTGTCGCACCAGACGCCGATCTCCCCGGCGAACCGCCGGTGTCCGTCGTCGTAGAAGGGGAGCTGGAGGAATTCGGGGTCGAAGCTGGTGATGGTCTCCACTGCGGAACTCCGTACGACAGGGGCCGGGCGGGCCGGTTCGGTGACGGAAGAAAGACGAGACGGGACGAGACGTGGGGCGGGTGCCCGGTGCGCGGACGCGGTACTGCGGTCGGCCGGGCCGGTGGTACGGCCCCGGAGGACGGCCGGTGCTACGGCTCCGGAGCCTCGGCGGTCCGCCGGATCCTGCGGATCCGGCCGGCCGTTCGGTCCGGGGGCCGGTGGAACCCGGCTTTCCGGCCGTTCCGTTCGGTCCGGCCGGTGGTACGGCCCGAAGGGCTCGGGGGCCGGTGAACCCCGGCTCCGGGCGGCCCTGTTCGCCCGGGCCGGTCCGGCGGCGGGCCCGGCTACGGCGGTACGGGCGGTACCCGCCGGTCCGGACCGCCGACGGCGCGAGGCCCCGGGGCCGGACCCGTACCCTCGTACCCGCGCGGCCCCCGCCCGCTCATCGGCCCGGTCACCGGCCGAGCACCGCTCGGGCCACCGCGTCGGCGTCCTCCAGGATCACCGAGCCGACCCCGGGCCGGATTCCGGCGGCCGTCGCCCAGTGGACGTTCTCCGTCGGCACCCCGAAGGCGAACCGGCGCGGATGCGGCACCCCCGCCGCGTCCACCAGCCGGTAGGGCCGGGGGGTGACCTCCATCCCGCCGCTCTCGTAAGCCCCTTCGGGGCCGGGGTCGGCGATCCGGTAGGGGCGGCACTGGCCGTCCGCGAGCAGCCGGGCGATCAGCGGATTCGTACTGCGGCGCAGATCGGGCTCGGGTATCCGGGCCTCGATCAGGGCGTCGACCCGGACCTCGGAGCCGGGGACCGCGTCGGAGCCGAAGAGGAAGCCCTTACCGCCCGGGTCCTCCCGGACCCGGGCCCCGGGGCCGACCACGGTCAGCAGTCCGCAGTCGACCAGGGCTGCCATCTCCGCCACCCGGGACGGCGGCGGGCCGATCGAGAGGAAGGCGTTGAGCGGGGTGAACCACCGGACGATCTCGTCGCGGTAGGACGAGCCGGTGACCCCGGAGTGGTCGACCGCGAGGCGGACCTCGTTGCGCAGATCGCGCAGTACGTCGAGGGCGGCCTTGAGGGGGTCGCCGACATTGCCGCCGCGGGCGTGCCGGACGTCCTCGTGGAGATGTTCGACCAGCCAGCGGGCGAACCGCGCGGGGTCGTCGAACTCGCGTCTGCCCCAGGGGCGTTCGACCCGGGACCACTTCCATTCGTCCTGGGCCCGGACGCCGAACCGGCGCAGTACCGCCGTCCGGCCGCCCGCGGGGGCGGCCAGATACTCGGTGAGGAACCGGGCGGCCGTCGCCTCGTCCGCCCACTGGGCGACCAGGGCCCGGTGGTAGACGGTGGCGACCTCGGCCTCCAGCAGCGGCCAGACGTCCCGCCCGAAGGTCGCCCCGGGCGCGGCCCGGATCCGGGACACCGCCTCCAGGGTGAGGAAGAGGGGTTCGTGCCGTCCGGACGCGCCCTTCTGGTTCTCGCCCCGCGAGTGGTACGGGACCCCGCGCCGGGAGCCCGCGTAGAGCACCGGCTCGTCGCCGGACGGCAGGTACTGGAGGCCGCCGTCGAGGGACGGGGAGGGGACGTACTTGCCGCCCCGGCCCTCGGTCAGTAACGCCATCACATCGAAGAAAGCCAGGCCGAGGCCGCGCAGGGCGACCCGTTCACCGGAGGCGACGGCCGCCAGACCGGCCTCCAGATCGGCCGGGTTGGCGGGCGGGTGGTAGCGCAGCCCGTGGGCTTCGGCGTACGCGGCCAGCCGCCGCTCCTCGGCCGAGGGCGCGGCGGGGCCGTGGCCGAGGGTGAGCACCACGGCGTCCAGGCCGGTGATCCGGGTGCCGTCGTCCAGGGCCAGGGTCTGGCCGCCGGTGTCCTCGGTCAGCGCGACGGCGGTGGCCCGGTGCGCGATGACCTCGAATTCGGCCGGGGCTTCGGCGACCAGCCGGCCGAAGACCCACTCCAGATAGCGGCCGTACTGGGCCCGGGACGGGTAGTCGTCGGGTCCGAGCCGTTCTCCGCCGTCGCCCTCGGGCCCGGTGGCCAGGGGTGTTCCGGCACCGAGTCCGGCCTTCGGCCCGGCCCCGGAGTCCGCCGCGGTGCCGGTGCCGGGGGCGGACCGCCGGAGCCATTCGTAGAGGCTGGGGCCGGTCCTGACCGGACCGGCGCACGCCACGCTGTCGTCGGTGAACTGGCTGACCTGGGAGGTCACCGTGTTCATCAGCAGATGCGGGGACTGCCGGGTCCGCCAGACCCGTCCCGGCCCCGGCGGATAGGGGTCGACGACATGGACGGACAGGGGACACCCGGCCGGGTGGTTGGCGCTGAGGCGTTCCAGCACCGCGAGGCCGCGCGGGCCGAGGCCCACGACCGCGATCGTCCGAGGCGGCTGTGACATGGTCGTCTCTCCTTCGCTCGCCCGCCGTCCAGTCGTCCGGGAAATGTTCGGCTCATCCGGCCGCGCGGCGCGCGGCCTCGTTCACGAATTCGCCGAAGGTCAGTCCGGGCAGGGTCTCCATCTCCTCGTCGGTGAATTCGACACCCTGACCGTCGAGCTGCATCACCAGCTCCGCGATGGAGAGGGATTCCAATTCGAGACCGCCGTCTCCGAGTGGGGTTTCCGGGCTGATCGAGGAGGTGTCGAAGTGCATCTCCCGAAGCGCGTCGACAATGACTTTTTCCAGCTCAGCGGACATGGATATGCCTCCTGTCGATGTTTTTGGGCGTGCTGCGGCGCATAAAGTGAGACAGTCGGTAAGCGGGGTAGAGCAGGTCATTCCCCGAACTCCGGCACCCGGTGGTCCGCCGGGATATCCGCATATCCAGCAAACCATACCCCGGGAAGGATATGAAGCGGTTTTGATTTGTTTTTAGAAATCCTGGCCGATGGAAAGGGAAGGCGTGCTTCTCCGCCGTTCGGCGGCCGAAAAAGTCCTAGATTTCGATCTCCAGATCCTCCAGCGGGTAGGCGACACAGGCATGGGCGTGGCCGAAGGTCTGGTCCGAGCGGCGCAGCCGGGCCTCCTCGGCGTGGAAGACCCGTCCGGAGCAGACCCGGACCCGGCAGAGCGCGCACTCGCCGGAGCGGCAGGAGGCCCGGGGGCGTACCCCGTTCTCCTCCAGGGAGTCCAGCAGCGGTCTGCCGCGCGGTACATCGAACCGTCGGCCGTCCACGGCGACGGTCACCGTTCCGGCCGGATCGAGCCCGGCGGGCCAGCGGGGGTCGGCGGGCGGCGGCAGCGCCACGCTGTTGGCCTCCAGCCGGATCCGGCGGCGGGGCTGGCCGAGCGCCCGCAGCTGTTCGATCAGATACGGGTACCGGCCCGGCGGTCCGCAGAGGTAGACCATCCGGTCGTTCAGCGGGCCGGCCAGCTCGGCGATCAGGGCGGCGTCCAGCGGTCCGACCGCGCCGTCCCAGCCGGGGTCCGGCGCCGACAGTACCTGATGGAGCGTCAGTACGTCGGGGCGGTCCCGGGCGATGGTCTCCAGCTCGGCCCGGAAGATCACGTCATCGGCCCGCCGGGAGCCGTAGACCAGGGTCATCCGCCGGTCCAGCCCGTGGTCCAGGACGTCCCGGAGCATGCTCATCGCCGGGGCGACCCCGGAGCCGCCCGCCAGGAAGACCACGTCGTCGCCGTGGAAGAGGGGGTCGTGGCAGAAGGTGCCGATCGGTCCGTCGCTGGTGAACCCGGCCCCGGGCCGGACGGTGTCCAGCAGATGGTTGCTGACCAGGCCGCCGTGCAGCCGCCGGATCGTCAGGTCGTAGTAGTCGCGTTCGGCGGGCGACGAGGAGATGGAGAACGCCCGGCTGGTGACGGTCGCGCCGACCCGGACGGTCAGGCTCAGATACTGCCCGGCGGCGAACGAGGGCAGCGGCCCGCCGCCGGTGGCCCGCAGCCGGAGCGTGGCGGCCGTCGCCGTCTCCTCGATCACCTCGGTCACGGTCAGGGCGAGATCCCTGGGGTGGTGGGCGGCGGCCTCGGCCCAGGCGTCGTCGGGATGGGGGGACCCGGCGTCCGCCCGGCGCTCCAACTCGGCGACGACGTCGTCGAAGCCGTCGAAGAGGCGGGCCAGCGGATTGGCGGCGACACCCGGTCCCGGCGGGCCGTCCGGTGTCTTCGGCGGCTGGGTGCCGCGGTGGTCGGTGGTCATCGTGGGTCCTTGTCCGGCAGGGGCGTTCGGATGTCGGGGCGGCGGTCCGGACCGCGGCGGGGCGTCGGTCACAGCACCTCCAGCAGTCGCCGGGACATCCGGGCCGAGGTGACGATGGTCGAGTTGTAGCCCGCGGCGGTGACCCAGTTGCTGGCCAGCACCACGCCCGGCACATTCGGTTTGAGGTCGTCGTCGTGGAAGAGCCAGCCGTCGGTGACGTCCTGGTCGAAGCCGTAGATCGCGCCGCCGGGCTGGCTGAGATACCGCTTGAAGGTGATCGGGGTGGCCAGCTCCGCCTCCTCGATCACGTCCCGCACCCCGGGGGAGACCGCCTTCAACAGCTCCAGCAGGGACTCCGCGTACTCGGCCTTGGCCCGCCGGTACTCCTCGACGGGCACCGCCTCCCACGGCTCCGCGTACTGGAGCGCCACCAGGTTGAGCTGGGTGGCCCCGGCCGGGGCGCCCCCGTTGGGTTTGACGTCGTAGCAGCTCGCCATCAGGAACGGCGCCGGTTCGAGGGTCCGCATCCCCCGGAGCAGGCTCGCCTCCGTGAGATCGCTGTGGACGAAGTTCGCGGCCGTGCTCAGGCCCAGCTCGGCCGGGCTCGCGTCGAGCCCGAGATAGAGCACCGACGCCGAGATTCCCATCCGCCGCGACCGCAGATCCCGCAGGACGTGCCCGGGTACGTCCGCGGGGTCGAGCAGCCGGGTGTAGGTGGTGGTCGCGGGCGCGTTGGAGACCACCAGCCGGCAGCTCACGGTCTCCCCGTTCTCCAGCCGGACCCCGACGGCCCGGCCGCCCCGGGTGACGATCCGGTCGACGGCGGTGTGGAACCTGGCCCGCCCGCCCGCGTCCTGGAACGAGCGGAGCATCGCGTACGACAGCGCCTGGCTGCCGCCGATGACCTGATAGGGCTTGGTCTCCACATAGAGCGCCATCACCCGGGCGTAGTCCATGAACGAGATCCGGGACGGCAGCTGGCCGTTGTAGCACCAGTAGGAGGAGAGCACGAGCCGGGCCCGCTCGTCGTCGACGTACTCCTCCAGTACGTCCCGGAAGGGCCGCAGCCCGTGCCGCCGGACGTGCGGCAGCTTCCGCAGCCGCTCCACCTCGTGGTCGATCCGGTGCAGATTGGCGCGGGCCGTCAGCTGCCACATCCCGACGTCCCTGACCAGCTCCAGAAAGGCCGTCAGCCGGGCCCGGTCCACCGGGTACTGCTCGTCCAGCGCGTCGACGATGCCGCGCCAGTCGGCGGGCAGCGTCACATCCAGCACCCCGGGCACCACGGTCCGGTACAGCTGGTCGTCCTCGATGAACTCCACCCGGCGGGTGACGTCCATCTCGTCCAGGATGTGCCGCAGCGGGGCGGGCCCGGCCATTCCGCCGAGCTGGTGCAGCGACACCTCGAACTCGAACCGGCCCCGGACGAACGTGGTGGCCGCCCCGCCGGGCACATTGTGGCGTTCCAGCAACAGGACCCGCTGCCCGCCGCGTTGCAGGGTGGCCGCCGCGGCGAGCCCGGCGTTGCCCGCTCCGATCACTATCACGTCGTAGTCGACGCCCATGGGTTGTCTCCCTCCGGAGGAATCACGGTCGGGGCCCGGTGCCGGGGCGGGCGGAAGACGCCCGCCCCGGTACCCCGCGCGTTCGGCCCCGCGCACGGTCGGGCCACGGCTCAACAGCCGCCGACGAGCTTCCGCGCCTCGGTCCGTACCACCCGCTTCAGGACCTTGCCGGTGATCCCGACCGGGATGGTGCCCTCGGTGACGACCGAGGCACCCGCGGTCCCGGGCAGCCCGGCCCGGGTCAGCGCCTCGTTGATCCACGCCGTCGGGTCGTCGGGCGCCTCCGCGCCCTCGACCAGGTTCACCAGGACGTGGGTGGTGGCCGTGCCCTCGCCCTCCCAGCCGAAGTCGACGCCGTCGTCGGCGATCCCGACCACCGTGCAGTCGAGGATCTCCGGATAGGCCCGCAGCAGCACCTCCTCGGTGTACGCGCTGAACACGAAGCCGTCCTCGGTCCGGATCGCGTCGGTGGTGCGGTCCAGATGGAAGAAGGTGTTGGTGGCGTCCCGGTACGCCAGGTCACCGGTGAGGAAGTAGCCGCCGAGCCACTGCTGGTGCCAGCGGACGTTGTCGTTCCAGAAGCCCGGCGTCAGCGACCTGGAGCGCACCCCCAGCCGACCCACCTTGCCGGGCGGCTGCACCGAACCGTCCTCCGCCAGCACCACCGCCTCGGCGAACCGCATCGGCCGCCCGATACAGCGGCCGATCACCGGCCCGCCCGCCCGGTGCACGAAGTCGAAGAGGACATAGCCCATCTCCGTGGAGCCGAACATGTCGATGAAGATCGCGCCCGGCTCCTTCCGCGGCTTCAGATCCGGGCCGGTGACGGTGTGGTAGCCCTTGTCCAGCAGCCGCCGGATGTGCACCGCGTGGGCCGCGTCACCGGACGCGTAGTACGCCTCCACACTGCTGAGGTCGCGATCGGTGAGGTCCTCGCCCGCCATCTCCGTGAAGGTGTGCGTGAACCCGAAGACGATCGTCGGCCGGTGCTTCTCGATGCCGTCGAGGACGGCCTTGCCGCTGGGGTCGGTGTAGTGGATCACCGGCGCGCCCAGGGTGAGACCGAGCAGGGTGTTCGACATCGCCGACACATGGTGGCCGGGGAGCGCCAGCAGCCGGGCCCTGGTGGAGCAGTCGAGCCCGTCGGCGAGCCGGGAGAGCGCGCCGTGGAAGAGCGTCTCGTGGGTGTGGAACGCCGACTTGGGGATGCCGGTCGTCCCGGACGAGTGGGAGATCAGGATCGGGTCGGTCGAGGAGTGCCGGAACGGGTACTCCGCCGGCCGGTGCTCCGCGTCCCCGGGGACGATCTCCGACTGGAGCGCCACGAACAGCGGCGGCTGCGGATCCTCCAGATGCGCCCGGAGGTCCTGGTGCCACGGCTCACGGGTCATGACGCCGACCACCCGCTGCCGCCGGATGTACTCCCGCCGGGTCTCGGCGGGCATATTGGCGTTCACCAGCGACGCGATCGCGCCGATGCTGGTCAGCGCCATCAGATTGAGCGCGAAGTCGGTGATGGACGTGGAGACGATCGCCACCGCGTCCTTCGCCCTGACGCCGGCCCGGGTGTAGTAACCCGCGTACGCGGCCACCACCTCGTGCAGCCCCCCGAGGGTCAGCGACTCGGGGTGGTCGCCGTCGGGGGCCCGCCAGGTGCCGTCGAGCCACAGCACCGGAGCGTCGAGGGAGCGGCCGTACAGGGGCAGGCGATGGATCACATTGCCCGCGCCCAGCGCCGCGTCGGCGAGGATCTGCCGACGGACGTCTTCACTGATCATCATGGGGTTTTCTCCGAATCCTCTGGTACGTCCCGGTCGAGTGCAGCGGCCGGATTCGTCGGGGGAGTGGGGGAGATGGGGATGGGGATGGGGACGGTCCCCGCCCGGCGCACGGCCCGGTCCACCAGGGGACCGGCCGAGCCGAGGTAACCGGCGGGGTCGAGCAGCCGCTCGGGCGATACGGACACCTCGTCCGCCCAGCCGGCCTCTTCCAGGGCGCTCCGCACCGCCGCGACGAGCGGGGCGCCCCCTTCCGCGGCGCGTACGGCACGCGTCACGATCTGTTTGGCGCGAGTCCGGCCCAGCTCGGCGCCGAGGGCCACCGAGAGCCGCTCGGCGACCAGGCTGCCGCCGGTCAGCGCCGTATTGGCGGCCACCCGGCCGTCGAGCACGACCAGGCCCTCCGCGAGTTCGGCCGCCGTGTGCGCGGCGCCGCCGGTCAGCCGCAGACAGTGGCGCAGTGGCTCCCACTCGGCGTGCCAGGCGCCCGCGGACCGCTCGTCCTCGGCCACCACCGACTGCTGGAGCACTAGCGCGTACACCGGCACCTGGCGGGCGGCGGTCGCCACCAGCGTGCTCAGAACCGGGTTCCGCTTCTGCGGCATCGCCGACGACTGGCCGCGCCCGGCGGCGGCGGGCTCCGCGACCTCGCCGATCTCGGTCCGCGACAGCACCAGTACGTCGGCGGCGAACTTGCCGAGCGCGCCCGCCGCGAGGCTCAGCACGGCGGCGAGTTCGGCGACCGGGGTACGGACCGCGTGCCAGGGCACTCCGGGGGCGGCCAGCCCCAGCCGCCCGGCCACCAGCTCCACCAGCCGCAGCTCCGGATCGTCCCCGGCGGCCCCGGCGGCGAGCAGCTGGTCCCGGTAGGCGGCGAGGGTCCCGGCTGCGCCGCCCATCGACACCGGCAGCCCCCGGTCCAGTACCGCGCCGACCCGGTCGTGGGCGTCGGAGACCAGGGTGAGCCAGCCCGCCGCCCGCAGCCCGAACGTGGTGGGGACCGCGTGCTGGGTGAGGGTACGGGCCGCGGCCGGGGTGTCGCGGTACCCGGCGGCCAGGCCCGCGAGGGCGGCCCTGATCCGCCCCAGGTCGCCGTGGAGCAGCCGTAACGCCCCGGTGGCGACCAGCATGGCGGCCGAGTCGAGGACGTCCTGCGAGGTGGAGCCCGCATGGACGTACCGGGCGGCCTCCGGGTCGGCGGCGGCGACGAGTTCGGTGAGCCGCGCGACCAGGAACACCACGGGGTTGGCGGCCTCCCGGCCCCGCCGGGCCAGTGCCACGGGGTCGAGCCCGCCGCCGCGCCCGGCGGCCCGTACGGCGTCGCCGACCCCGGCGGGCACGCTCCCGAGTTCGGCCTGGGCGTCCGCGAGGGCCGCCTCGAACGCGACCATCCCGTCGAGCCACGCCCGGTCCGACACCACCGCCGCCACGGGGGTCCCGGCCCAGACGGGCCCGAGCAGTCCGGAGTCGGCGTCGGGGGGCGCCGAGCCGGACGGGGACGGTACGGGGGCGCCCCCGGCGGCGGGTCCGGCCGGGGAGCCGGTACCCGCCGCCGACGCCGAGTCCGGGGCGGCGGCCCCGGGCCGTGCCGGCGGGAGAGCGCTTTCCTGCCCGGCCGTTCGGTCGGTCGCGGGCACGGGAAGACGAGGTTCCGCGTCGGTGGGGCGGCCGGGTACGGGAGTGGTCGTCATGGCGTCACCTCGGGGGCCGGTGGGGGGAGCGGGCCGGAGGTGACCACCGCGGTCATCGCCGTCCGCGCGCGGGCGTGGCGGCCGGGCCCCGGGCGCGGGGCGACCGCGAAGCGGTCCGTACGGCCGCTCCACAGCGGGGAGTCCGTACCGCGGATCCCGCCGAGCGCGCACCGGCGGGCGCCGGGGCGGCGGACCAGCCGGACGTCCCGGGAGCCCCGGGCCAGGCCGCGGCCCGACGCCTTGACCGCGGCCTCCAGCAGCGTCCAGGCGGAGAAGAACGCCTCGGGCTCGTCCAGTTCGCCCAGCTCCGGCGTCCTCGGATAGAACGTGCCCAGGACCCGGGCCGCCCGCCGGACCGGGCGGACGACTTCCACGTCCACCCCGACCGGGCCGCCGTACCTGACCGCGACCAGCAGCAGGCCCGCCGACCGCGACCAGCTCACGGACCAGCCGGGATGGGCCGGGAGCAGCGGCCGTCCCCCCGGCCCCGCCACCAGCTCCACCCGGGCCGCCGTACCGCCCAGCGTGTCGGCCAGCAGTCGCCGTACCGCCGCCCTGGACCTGATGTACGTCAGCGCCGCCGCCGGATCCCGGAAGGCGCCCGCCCGCCGCCGCTCGGCCGCCGACAGCACCGCGAGCGCCGCCGTACCGCCGGGCGAGTCCGGGGCCGGGTCGTGCAGATCGACCAGCCGGGCCACCCCGGCGGCGTACCGGGCCGGACGCCGGAGCCCGGTCGCCGTGCTCATGACCCCGCCGCCCCGCTGAGCGCCCGCGCGCTGAACACCCGCGCGGGCTCCGACGGCCGGGAGCCCAGCAGATGCAGATCGCCGAAGGCGGGCCGCATCGCCACCACCGCCACCGTCCGCTCCCGCCGGATGTTCCCGTTGTCGGGAACGAAGATCGGCGGGGTCGACAGCAGCGCCAGATGCTCGGTGGGCAGCGCCGCCTCCGGCAGCGCGTCCAGCCGGAGCGTGCAGGCGTCCAGCCGCCGCCGCGACGAGTTGCGGGCGAAGACGTTCAGTTTGTCGTAGGGGATGAACTCCCGGTGCAGGAAGTGATTGGTGTGTACGGTGCGCATCGCCCGGACCGTGTGCATCCGCCCGTCGAGGAACTCCGTATACGCCGCCCCGCGCGGATCGCAGAGCGTCAGGGACCGCGAACTGGCCAGCCGCAGCCCCTCCAGCACGCCCAGCGCCTCGTCCACCGAACCGGCGGTGTCCAGGACGTGCCGTACCGCGAGATACGGCGGCAGCCCGGCCCGCCAGCGGCCCCCCAGCACCAGATTGATACCGACGGCCAGCCCGTCGCTGTTCATCCCCAGATAGCCGAGCAGCCCGCCGAAGCTGAGGGTCAGCACCTCCCGCCGGGTGCCGGTCCTGGCGACCGAGAGCACACAGGTCTGGTCGTCCAGGTTCCCGTTGAGGTCCACGGTCTGCGCCAGCACGCTGTGCGGCCCGGCCGGATCGACCCGGGTGTAGGTGGTGCAGTCGCCCTGCGGCGGCCGGCCGGTGTCCTGGTAGCCGACGACCTCCCGCCGCGTCTGGAGCAGCAGCGCCTCCTCGTGGGAGATGCCCGCGCCCTCGGCCAGCCCCCGGATCTCCTCGGCCAGTTCGGGGACGGCCGCCTCGATCTCCCGGCGGAACGCGGCGATCGTGGGCCGCAGGCCGTCCAGGGTGAGCGGGGTGTCGTTGAGATGGTTCAGCCGGGCCAGCCCGTCGCCGAGGAAGGCCCGTAACTCCACCGCGCGGGCCGCGCCGTGCTGCCTGCCCAGCTCGAAGGGGTCGCCGGTGAGCCGGACGAACCCGGCGGGCGGCGGCGCCGCCCGGCCGCCGAACTCCCCGGCCCCGGCATCGATATCGGCCCCGGCGCCGTGTTCGGTCCCGGTCCCGGTTTCGGTGGTCGACGGCACCGGCTCGCCCGAGCCGCTCTTCCCGTACCGCTCCATGTCCGGCACACCCCTTCCCGTCACGGGCACTTGCGGAGGAGGACACCGTGCCGGGCCCCCGGCACGCTGGAGGCCAGCAGATACAGCCCGTCGTCCACCGCGTCGCCGGAGGCGAGCAGATCGGTCAGATTGATCAGTGGATCCGCCGCGAAGCAGTGCCCGAGGCGCTCGATGTTCCCGGTCCTGGTCCGGTCCGGCGCGAACCCGGCCTGCCGCTCCTTCATGGTGATCAGGGGCCGGACCAGATTCGCCGGGAGGAGGGCCGTCACCTTCTCCGGCGACACCCCCGTGGCGTGCTCCAGCTCGGCGTTGACCGCGATCGCCAGCCGGGAGTCGATCTGGTCCCGCAGCCCCAGCACCGCCGGGTCCTGGGCACTGGCCGAGGCCAGCACCGCCAGCCCCTCCCGGCCGGGCCCGGGACCGGCCGCGCTCACCAGACAACTGGCCGCGCCGTCGCTGAAGAGCGCGAACTTCTCCAGCCGTACGGACTCGTCCAGGATCTTGTCCGTGGTGACCACCAGCACCAGCCGGTGCGCCCCCGAGGCCACCAGCGCCCGGGCCGTGTGCAGCCCGGCCAGCAGGTTGTTGCACCGGTTGAGGGTCACCCCGGCGGTGAACGAGGCCCGGGTGAGGCCCAGTCCGTTCATGACGGCGCCCACCAGCGGGGCGTGCCCGTCGACAGTGCCGGGGAACGAGCTGGAGCAGACGACCAGCCCGTCGACCGACGACCGGTCAGCCCCGGCCGCGTCCAGGGTGGCGTTGCCGCTCTCCACCGCCAGCTCGACGGTGGTCCTGGCGGTCCGGAAGAAGCTGCCCCAGCCCCAGGTGCGGGGGGCCATGGGGATGGCGTACTGGGCCACCCGCTCCGCCAGGTCCTCGACGGCGGTGTAGGGCTCCTCGGTCTCACCCAGTACATAGCGGGGCGAGAGGAGGAAAACCGGGGTACTGCTCATCCGTCCTGTGCTCCGTTCGACTCCGGGCGGTTTCCATCGGGTTCGGTCTGGACCGGTCTGGACCGGTCTGGACCGGTCGGGTTCGGTCGTGTCCGGTCGGAAGGGCGTATGCCGGGGCGGGGGTGGCAGGCGAGCGCGCGTCAGCCGGCCGGGAGCCGGACCACCGCCCGCGCCTCGCTCAGTACCTTCGTGCCGTCGCAGATGACGGTGAGATCGATCCGGACCAGTCCGTCGCCGAGCACCTCGGCGACCCGGCCCGAGACCTCCAGCCGGGTGCCCGCCGGATCGTCGGAGACGACCACGGGGCGGCTGAACCGGGTGCGGTACTCCACGATCGCGCCCGGGTCCCGTACCCAGTCGGTGACCGTACGGGCGGCGATCGCCATGGTCAGCATGCCGTGGGCGATACAGTCCGGCAGCCCGGCCTCCCGGGCCACCCGCGGATTCCAGTGCACCGGATTGAAGTCCTCCGACGCGCCCGCGTACCGCACCAGGTCGGCCCGGGTCAGGGTGACCTCGCGGACCGGCAGTTCGGTCCCCGCCGCCGCCTCGTGCGCTCCGGTCGTCGTCACGCTTTCCCTCCGCCGTCCACGGCGCTCAGCGCCACCAGGGTCAGTTCCGCGGTGACGACGTGCTCCCCGCCCGCGTCCGCGAGGTCGGCCCGCAGGGTCAGGACGTCCCGCCCCCGCAGCCGCCGCGCTCCGGTGATCTCCACGGTGGTCACCAGCCGGTCGCCCGCCCGGACCGGCCGGGCGTACTCGAACCGCTGGCCGCCGTGGATCAGATACGTGGGGTCGAAGCCGATGTCCTCGTACCGGAAGACCTCGTCCAGCGCCCGCATGACCACCGGGAACGGAAAGGTCGGCGGGGCGAGGACATCGGGGTGGCCCAGGGCGCGGGCGGCGGCCGGATCGGTGTAGACGGGGGCGGGATCGCCCACGGCCGTCGCGAACCGGCGGATGGTCTCCGGTTCGACCGGATAGGGGCGCGCGGGCGGATACGTCTTCCCGACGCACCCGGGGTCGAGTGCCATGTCGCTCCTCGGTCAGCAGGATCGGTCGATGGTGGCGGGGTGGCCGGGGTGGCCGGTGTTCCGCGGACCGGCCCTCCCGGCCCGCGGACCGCTCGTCGGACCGGCCACCCGGGGTGGAGGCCGCCGGACCGCGGGGGACACCCTCGGCGCGGTCCGGCGGCCGGTCGGTGGGCGGCGGTCAGTCGTCCCAGTGCTCCAGCACCCGGCGCCGTACGTCCTCCGGATACGCCTGGGCGAAGGACGCGTGGTTCAGCCGGCCGTCGCCCCAGGCGGGCAGCAGCCCGTCCACCACGACACTCGGCCCCTTCTGCGCCGCCCGCTCCTCCTTCGAGTAGCTCGTCATGAACGGCAGCACCCGGCCCTCCCAGAACTGCCGCCGGTCCCGCGGGTGGAGCCGGGTGCCCAGCGCCCACAGCAGATCGGCCTCGTTCGACGGGTCTATGTCGTCGTCCAGGACGTAGGTGACGGGCATCATCGCGCTCGGGTTGCCGCTGTTGTGCATCACCTCGCCGATCCGCCGGACCAGTTCGGTGGTGTCGGCGCCGGGCAGCCGCTCGCGCCAGTCGTCGGGGACGGTGACCACGGCCCAGTGCATGGCCGCCGCGTACGGCACCCAGACCGTGGTGATCGGCAGCCCCGCCGCCCGCAGCGCGTACAGCTCCTTCGCGGCCCGGCCGGTCCCGGTGACGGTGTGGTACTCGTCCGGCGGCCGGCCCTCGGCGACCACCGGCCAGATCGGCGCGTCCCGGTGGGTGATCGCCTCGACCGTGAAGACGGGCTGGTGCGAGGTGTGCGTGGAGGCGTACCCCGCGTACTCCCCGAACGGGCCCTCCAGACTGTCCCGGCCGATCGAGAGATGACCCTCGATCACCACCTCGGCATGGGCGGGCACCTCCAGGTCGACTGTCTCGCAGCGGACCACCTCCAGCGGCTCGCCGTGCAGCGCGCCGATGTACCCGGCCTCGTCGATGTCGCGCGGCAGCGGGATACCGCCGACGAACGGGACCGACGGGGGCCCGCCCTGCACCAGCGCGTAGGGCATCGGCTCGCCCCGCTCGGCCCACGCCTCCCACATCAGCCCGATGTGCTGGGGCGGGATGACGAGACCGGTCATCCGCTTGCCGTCGAGCTTCATGATCCGGGTGATGGACCAGTTGGTCCACGAGCCGTCGGGCGTCTTCGCGACGATGACGCCCCAGGTGTTGAGGTAGTCCCCGCCGTCCTGTTCGTGGATCCGGGGGATCGCGAACCTGTCCAGGGTGGCGTCCGCGCCCAGCAGGACGTTCTCCTTGCAGGCGGCCCGCTCCCGGGCCACGGTGACCGGCGGGACGGGCTTGGCGTCCCGGGTCCGTACGAGATGTTCCACCAGTTCCCCGCCGCCGGTCTCGGGGGGCAGCCCGACCGACAGGGCGAGCCTGGCCAGCGGCATGTCCGCCCGGGAGCTGAGCCCGGCCGGGGCGCCGAAGAACCGCATCCCGATGCCGTCCTCCACCACCTCGGGGAAGTACGGTGCCGCGGTCCGCTGTTCGTAGGAGCGGCGGGTGATCGCCGCGGCCTCCAGATCGGCCCGGACCGGACGGCCGACGGTCTTCAGATCACCGATGGCCCGGAGGGCGTCCAGATACGCCCGCAGATCGGCCAGATGTGTCATGAGGTCGCCCCTCCCGGGGTGGTCGCGGCCAGTGCGCGGCGGACCGGAACGGTCACCGCCGGATTCGGTACGGAGCCGGGGGCCGGGCTCGCCGGACGGGCCACGGCCGGGTCCGGAGCCGGATCGGGAGCCCCGCCGGGAGCCGGTTCGGCGGCCCGGTCGGGCATGCCCTCCCAGCGGCGGGCCCGGTGGGACGAGATCCCGAACTGGTCGAGGACCCGCGAGACGAGATGGTCGATCATGTCGTCCACCGACGAAGGCCGGTTGTAGAAGGTCAGCATCGGCGGCAGCACCACCGCGCCCATCCGGGAGAGCGCCAGCAGATGGTCCAGATGGATCTCGCCGAGCGGGGTCTCACGCGGTACGAGGACGAGCTTGCGCCGCTCCTTGAGCGTGACGTCGGCGGCCCGGGTGATCAGCCCGTCCGCGTAGCCGGTCCTGATCGACGCCAGGGTCTTCATGCTGCACGGCATGACGACCATGCCGTCGGCCCGGAAGGACCCGGAGGAGATCGCGGCGCCCTGGTCGTCCGGGGAGTAGGAGACATCGGCGAGCGACTGGACCTCGCGGGCCGTCAGCTCGCTCTCCGTCTTCAGCGTCGCCCGGGCCCAGCGGCTCATCACCAGATGGGTCTCCACGGAGTCGTGGTGGCGCAACTCCTCCAGCAGTCGTACCCCGAGCACCACTCCGGTGGCCCCGGTCAGCGCCACGACCAGGCGCTGGGGTCGTTCCGTCGGCATTGGGCTGCTCCTTCGGCGGAATTCGGTCGGTCGGCGGTCGGCGCGGCCCGGGGCCGGGATCCGGTCACGGCACTGGGTGCCGGGGTAGGCCGGGGCCCGGTCGGGCGGTCGTCGGGGAGGGGGGCGCGTCGAGCGGTCGTATACGGCCCCCGGACGACCAGGTGATTCGGGCGGTGCGGGCGGTGCGGATGGCGCGGGTGACACGGGGCGGACCGGATCCGGTTCGGGGAGGGGAGCGGTCCGCTGCCGGGTCAGGTGAGACAGGCGCGGAAGCGACAGCTCTCCGCCCCGTCGCGCATACAGGTCAGTACCTCGTCGTCGGCCGTGACGCCGATGCCCTCGAACCAGCCCGCGCGCAGCTGGAGACAGGGGCATTCGTAGCCGTCGAGCGAGCGGCTGGCGGCCAGCATCTTCAGGGCGAAGTGCTCACTGACCACCGTCTCCCAGCTGCCGTCGGCGTCGTCGAACTCGGTGGCGTCCAGCTTCACCCGGGTCCGGGTGAACATCAGCCGGGCCAGCGCCTGGAGGGTCGCCGCGACCTCCCGGGGCCCGCTGCCGGGCGGGGTGGGGTGGCGGCGGCTGTAGAGGGTGGCGACCCGGCGGGCCACGAACCGCATGACCTCCGCGTTCAGTTCGTTCGCCACGTCCTGGCCGAACCGGGTCTTCACCGCCTGGTACCAGCGGGCGTCGTGCAGCCACCACGACTGGCGGAGCATCGAGATCTCGGCGGAGAGCGGGAAGTCGAGCGGGCTCTCGACGGCCCCGACGGCCCCGACAGCCCCTGCGGCACCGCCGCCCGATGGCCCGGCCCCGTTCGGCCCGGCGGACCCGTTGCGGGCCGCCGTACCGGTCCCGTTGACCGGTTCACCGGCTCCGGCCGACCGGCCGGAGCCCCCGGAAACCCCCGTCGTACGCGTCATGTCCGTCACACCTCCGCCGTCCCGGTCCCGGCCCCGGTCCCCGGTGCGTCGGCGCGGAGCAGCAGCGCCTCGGCGGTGTCCGGGTCGCCCTCGGCGACGCCCAGCTCCAGCAGGACCAGCAGTACGTCACCGGCGCTGCCGTCCTCGATCAGCAGCTCGGCCAGTTCCATGCCCTCGGCCAGGGCGTCCCCGGCCGGGCTGACGCAGATCACCGGGCCGCCCAGGCCCCAGCGGGCCGAGACGACACCCAGTACGGCACTGGGCACGGACTGGTAGAAGAGCAGCGGAGACGCCTTGGTCCCCCGGTCGACCGAGCCGGTGACGGCGGTCTCCGTGGCCATGTCGCCGAGGCTCGACACCATCACCAGGGCTGTGTGCCCGGCCGCTTCGCCGGGGGCCGGTGGCTCCCCGTGGTGGGCGGCCAGCGCCCGGTCGGCGACATGGGCGAAGAGCGGCCCGAAGGCCGAGGCGGTGAAGCCGGGCAGGTTCGGCGGCCCCTCGGGGGCCTCGGCCGGATCCCAGACCGAGCGGGCCAGGACCGTGAGCCGGGTCGTGTGCGTGGTCATACGGCGCTCACCACCAATGCCGTGTTGGCCCCGCCGAAGGCGGAGTTGAGACTGATGACATGGCGGACCTCCCGCTCCCTCGGGGTGTCGAGGACGAGATCGAGCCGGCAGTCCGGGTCGGGCCCCAGATAGCCGGAGTTGACCGGCAGCAGCCCCGAGTCGAGGGCCAGTACCGAGATGACCAGCTCGACCATCCCGGCCGCCTGGAGGGCGTGCCCGGTCATCGACTTGGTCGAGCTGACCGGGATCCGCTCGGCCCACTCGCCGAACGCCCGGTGCATGCCCGCGGTCTCGGCCGAGTCGTTGTACGGGGTCCCGGTGCCGTGCGCGTTGACGTAGTCCAGGTCCCCGGGGCCCAGCCCGGCGCGGCGCAGCGCCCGTTCGATGGTGCGGGCCATCCCCAGGCCCTGCGGGTGCGGCTGGCAGACATGGTGGGCGTCGCCCGCCTGGCCCCAGCCGGTGAGCCGGGCCAGCGGGCTCGTCCCGGGCCTGCTGTCGGCCGCCTCCAGCACCACCACCCCGGCGCCGTCGCCGAGCAGCAGGCCCTTCCGTCCGGCGCTGAACGGCCGGAGGCGTCCGTCGGGGGCGAGGGCCCGGCCCGCGTTGAAGGTGGTGAAGGACTCCGGGTCGACCAGATGTCCGGCGGCGACCACCACCCGGTCCCGGCGGCCCGAGGCGATCAGTACGGCCGCCTCGGCGACCGCCGCGCCCGCCGCGACACAGGCGTTGATGTACGTACGGCCCGCCGCGCCGAAGCCGCACTCCCGCGCCAGCCACCGCGCGGTGTCCCCGATGGGGCGTTCCCGCTGCCGCTCGCGCGGCAGCCGGGAGACGGCGGGATCGGCGTGGCGGGCCGCGATCAGTAGGGTCTCCGCCCGTTCGGCGGGGGAGAGCCCGGCCTGTTTGCACGCCTCCTCGGTCAGGGTCTTCAGCTCGGTGTCGAGATCGAGGTCCGCCGGTCCCTGCGCGGCCACCCCGACCCGGTACCGGTCGGTGTCGAACCTGGTCACGGGCTTGAACGCGGGGACGCCCGAGTAGATCCCGGTCCGCAGGGCGTCGACCCCGTGTCCGTACCCCGTGGTCACCGCCATCCCGGTGAGGACCACGGTCCTCGCGGAACCGCCCGCTCCGGTGGTGCTGTTCATCCCTCGCCTCCCAGCGTCGGTACGGATCGCATGTCAGTGCCCCATGCCCATGCCGCCGTCGACCGGGACGACCGCCCCGGTGATGTACGCCGCGCCGGGCGACGCCAGAAACTCCACGGCCGCCGCCACCTCGTCGGGTTCGGCCATCCGGCCCATGGGGATCAGCCCCAGGATCCGTTCGCGCTGTCCCGCGGTCAGGGCGTCGCTCATCGCGGTGTCGGTGAGCCCGGGGGCGACCACGTTCGCCGTCACCCCGCGCGGGGCCAGCTCCCGGGCCAGGGACCGGGCGAGACCGATCAGACCTGCCTTGGACGCGCCGTAGTTGACCTGGCCCGCGACGCCGCTGAGCGCGGCCGTCGAGGAGATGATCACCACCCGGCCGCCGCGGGCCCTGATCAGATTGCGGGCGGCCCGCCGCACCACGCGGTAGGTCCCGGTCAGATTGGTGTCCACGACGGAGGTGAAGTCCTCCTCGGTCATCCGGATCAGCAACTGGTCCCGGGTGATCCCGGCATTGGCCACCAGCACCTGTACCGGACCGTGCGCCGCCTCGGCCTTCGCGAACGCCTCGTCCACGGAGACCGGGTCCAGTACGTCGCAGGCCACGGCCAGCAGACCGTCCGGTGCCTCGCCGGACCGGCTGGTGACCGCGACCCGGTCACCGGCCGCCGCGAGCCTGCGTGCCACGGCCAGGCCGATACCCCGGTTTCCGCCGGTGACGAGGACAGAACGGCTCATGAGCAATCTCCAGCCCGGTGTGGTGTGAACAACGGAAAGTTCGGAATCGCCGGCGGGAATCAGCACGGTGGACATCGGCGGCGCCCGGAAGCGCCGTCTCCGCCGTGAGCATCGGAAACATCGGAATCGACTTAGCGAACAGTGCCCCGCCCGGCCGGGGAACGGCGGCGGCCGATGGCAATGGTGTAGTCCACCAAAGGTGAGTCCCCGGGTTCGTCGGACGGACACAGAAAGAGTTTTGGGCCCTCGTTCCGCGTTCGCCAGACGGCACGGTGTGCCTCGGGCGTGCCTTGCCGGGCGCGTTATTTCGGGGGCACACCGGGGGCACACCGTTTTCCGCCACGATCATCGGGGGATTTCAACCGGGCGGAATTTGATATTCCAGCTCCGGCCGCTGCTCACACGGTTATCCGTACGGCGATTGGCGGCGGTGAGCGCGGCACCCCGTGGCGGCTTCCCGGACAACGGGAACCGCCCGGCACTGTCCCCTGTGCCGGGCGGTCGTCTCAGCCGGTGGGGACGTGGTCCCGGGAGACCCGCCTCGGTCTCCCCGTCCCCGGACGTCCCGGGCACTCTCCCGGGCTCCGGCCGCGGTCGATGACCGCTGTCCTGTCCTCGTGGTGCGCTGTACCTCCGGCCGGGCCCCGGTCGAGGGCCGGCTTCCCTTCATCGGGCTTCACTTCATCTTCGGTCTTCGGCCGAACGGTCAGCGGTAGTCGGCCGCCACCGTCCGCCGGACTCCGCCGCCGGGCGCTCCTGCCGCCCCCGGGCCGTCGCCGTCCCGGCCGCTCACTTCCGCTCGTGGCGGGCGGCGCGCAACGCCCCGCGCACCCGCTCGGCCGCCGCCGCCTGCACCCCGCCCAGCAGGGCCGAAGCCCTGGCCTCCGACTCGGCTCCCGCCGTGACGTCCCCGACGGCGATCTGGGCCTCGGCGGCACGCAGCAGATACAGCGCCCGCACCACCGGGGGCAGATTCAACCCCGGCCCCTGACGGGTGAGCACCGGATCGAAGTGCCGGATCGCCCGGTCGGGCTGGTCCATGTCCAGCAGGGAGACCCCGTCGATGCAGCTGAGCCAGCTCTCGGAACGGAGCGGCAGGATCGGCATGCCCGACGGCGAGGTGGTGCTCAGGATCCGCCGCCCCACCGCCATCGCCCGGACCCGGCCCATGTCGTCGCCCCGCTGGGCGTGGATCCGGGCGGTCTGGGCGTACAGCAGCGCCTGAAGGGAGGGGTCCGTCATCTGGTCCGGATGACGCCTGAACAGTTCCCTCACGGCCCCCAGCAGCTCGGCCGCCTCCTCGTGCATCTCCAGGTCGAGGTACTGACCCACGTGCATGGTGACCACGGCGGCGGCCACCTGGGGATCGGCCGCGGCGGTCGCACACCGCAGGGCCGCGACGTAGTACCGCTGGGCGTTGACGTGCTCGCCCTGTACCCGGGCGATGAAGCCGCAGACCGACAGCCCCTCGGCGGCCAGGATCAGGACGTCCCGGCCGGTGTGGAGCGCGTCGGGCGACGCCAGGAAGTGGTCGGCCAGATTCCGCAGCTCCAGCTCGGTCGCCGGGGCCAGCCAGCCGGCCGAGAACTTGGCGGCGAACCGGTGCAGCGTCCGCAGCCTGGTGCACGCCTCGACCAGACCGCCCGACAGGGCGTCGGACCCGGGCGGTGTCCGCCCCGCGGCCCCGTGCAGGGGGACCGTCGGCGCCAGCGACACCTCCTCGGTGACCGCGTCGAGCCAGTTCTTCACCAGTGACCTGGCCGACCATCCGGTGGCCAGCAGATACTCCTGCTGGAACTGCTTGCGTCCGGCGACCGCGTCGAGAATGGCCTCGGGGACCGCGGCACGGGTCCACGGTAATTCCAGCTGCCGGGTGTCCCCGTTGGCCAGGTGCAGCCAGTCCGGCCAGTCGAGCCTCAGTACCTCCTCCTGGGGAACGGCGTGGATATGGGCGATGGCGAGCTGGGCCGTGCGCTCGGGAACGGCGCGGCCCGCCTCCCAGCGGGAGACCTTCTCCCGGCGGGCGGCCATATGGCCGAAGCCGAGTTCGGCATGGGTGACGGCGATCAGCTGGGCGTACTCGCCATGGGTGTAACCGGCCTTGGTCCGCAGCGTGGCCAGGGGATGGCGGTTGCGGCCGGGTGACGCGGAAGGGGAATTCCAGGTATCGCTGCGCATGAACGTGGTGCCTCTCGGTCGAAAGGTTCCTGTGGCTGGACCGGTGGTCGTCGAGCCGAGACAGGGCCCCCTGGCCCGTGGCCGGGCGACAGGCGCCTGCTCTCTTCTGGTGGAGTACGAGCCCGCACGGGGGAAGACGCCGTTCATGGCAACCGCGACACAGCGGAACCGGAGAGGACCCGTCGCTCCCGCGCCGGGACCGCCTCGCCACTCCTCTCGTGTCCGCCGGGTGCGACTGCTCGACGGCAGCGGAAACCCATGGCGTTCCGACGGGTCTGACACCGGGACCCACGAAACGCCGGACCACCTGTGGCCCAATGGTGGTCCGCGGCAGCCCCGGCCGCCGCGCACGACGACGAGCCGCGTACGCCGAGACGGCGCACACGGCCCGTAACCCCCCGACACCCGGACGACCGGCGGGAGTTCGACCCGGCCGTCCGGCGGGGGAGCATCACGCGGCAGAGCGGGCACAGGCATCCCCTTCATGACACACGAAACATATTGGGTCCTTGGGAAAAGTCCAGCGGTCCGACATCTGTACCGCCTCCCTTACCCACTGGTAGCGTCCGCAAGCGGCTGGTAGCGTCCGGGCCCGCCGGAACCGGTTCTTCCGATGCGTCTCAGCCGACTTCCCAGCGTTGCCGAGAAGGAGGAGGAGCCGTGCGCGAGTTCAACGTCCCGGCCCTGTACGATGTTCCGCCGCACGGAAATCTGGCGGATATCGCCATCCGGAACGCCACCGAGTTCCCGAATCGCGCGATTCTCGCCCGCAAGGAGTCCGGACAGTGGCGTGACGTGACATCCACGGCCTTTCTCGCCGAGGTGCGGGGCGTGGCGAAAGGGCTGATCGCCTCGGGCGTCCAGCCCGGTGACCGGGTCGCCCTGATGTCCCGTACCCGCTACGAATGGACCCTGCTCGATTTCGCCATCTGGTTCGCGGGCGCGGTCTCCGTCCCCGTCTACGAGACCTCCTCCGCCGAACAGGTGGAATGGGTCACCGGGGACTCCGGCGCGGTCGCCGCGATCGTGGAGACCGACGGCCACCAGGCCGTGGTGGAGGGCGTCCGGGAGCGGCTGCCGCTGCTGAAGAACGTCTGGCGGATCGAGGGCGACGCCGTCGGCGAGCTGACCGCGGCCGGCGGCGACATCACCGACGAACTCCTCGCCGAACGGGCCGCCACCCCGAACGCCGACTCCCTCGCCACCATCGTCTACACCTCGGGCACCACCGGCCGCCCCAAGGGCTGCGAGCTGACCCACGGCAACTTCCTCGCCGAGTGCGGCAACATCATCGAGCGGAACCCGGAGATGTTCTCCGAGGACGCCTCCGTCCTCCTCTTCCTCCCGCTCGCCCACGTCCTGGGCCGGGTGGTCGAGATCGGCGCCATCATGGGCCCGGTCAAGCTCGGCCACGTCAGCGACCTCAAGGACGTCTCCGCCGAACTCGCCGCCTTCCGCCCCAGCTACCTCCTGGGCGTCCCCCGGGTCTTCGAGAAGGTCTACAACTCGGCCCGCGCCCAGGCCAGGGCCACCGGCAAGGGCAAGATCTTCGACCGGGCCGTCGACACCGCCATCGCCCACAGCCGGGCCCGGGACACCCCCGGCGGCCCCGGCTTCGGACTGCGACTGCGGTACGCGATCTTCGACCGACTGGTCTACGGGAAGCTCCGCGCCGCCCTCGGCGGCCGGGCCCGCTACGCCATCTCCGGCGGCGCCGCCCTCGGCGAACGCCTCGGCCACTTCTACCGCGGCCTCGGCATCACCGTCCTGGAGGGCTACGGACTCGCCGAGTCCTGCGCCGCCACCACCCTCAACCCGCTGGACCAGCAGAAGATCGGCACCGTCGGCCAGCCGCTGCCCAGCACCGGGGTGAAGATCGCCGAGGACGGGGAGATCCTGCTCCGCGGCCCCCATATGTTCACCGGCTACTGGAACAACCCCGAGGCCACCGCCAAGGTCTTCGAGGACGACTGGTTCCTCACCGGCGACCTGGGCTCCCTGGACGAGGACGGCTACCTCCGGATCACCGGCCGCAAGAAGGAGATCATCGTCACCGCGGGCGGCAAGAACGTCGCCCCGGCCGTGATCGAGGACCGGATCCGGGCCCACGCCCTGGTCGCCGAGTGCATGGTGGTCGGCGAGGGCAAGCCCTTCGTCGGCGTGCTGATCACCGTGGACGAGGAGTTCCTGCCCCGCTGGGCCGCCCAGAACGGCAAGCCCGAAGGGGTCACGGTCGCCGAACTGCGCGACGACCCGGCGCTGCTCGCCGAGATCCAGCGGGCCGTCGACGACGGGAACGCGGCCGTCTCCAAGGCCGAGTCCGTCCGCGAGTTCCGGATCCTCGAATCCCAGTTCACCGAGGCGTCGGGCCATCTGACGCCGTCGCTGAAGCTGAAGCGGGCGGTCGTCCTGCGGGACTACGCCGCCGAGGTCGACGCCATCTACGGCGGCTGACCGGCCCCGCCCCACGGAGTCCGGACACGACGGTGCCCCGGCGGATCGAGGATCCGCCGGGGCACCGTCACGCCGTGGGGGTACGGGTCAGTGGACCCCGCCCAGCAGCTTCTGCACCTTCCGGCGCGAGAGGTAGATCCCGACACCGGTGAGGACCGCGAGCGCGCCCTGGATCGCGAACCACGCCTCCGAGTCCGTCGCCGCCCCGAAGGTCTGGAGCAGCGCCGTCACCGAGCCGCCGACCGAGATCGCCAGGAACCAGACGCCCATCATCTGGGACGAGTACTTCTCCGGCGCCAGCTTCGACGTCAGCGACAGACCCACCGGGGAGAGGCACAGCTCACCCATGGTCTGCAGGAAGTAGACCGAGACCAGCCACATCGGGGAGACCCGGGCGTCGCCCGAGGCCAGGCCCTGCGCGATCATCATCACGCCGAACGAGGTACCGATGAGGACCAGCGCCATGGCGAACTTCGACAGGGTGCCGGGCTCCTTGGCCCGCTTGAACAGGGCCACCCACAGCATCGCGAAGACCGGCGCGAAGGCCATCACGAAGAGCGGGTTCAGCGACTGGAACCAGCTCTCCGGGAAGTCGAAGCCGAACAGCGTCGACTGGGTGTCGTTCTTGGCGAACAGGGCCAGCACCGAGCCGCCCTGGTCGTAGATGATCCAGAACACGGCCGACGCGGCGAGGAACCAGATGTAGCCGGACATCCGGCCCCGCTCGACCTCGGTCAGGTCGGGGTCGCGGCGGATCCGCAGCACGTACCAGACCGGCAGCGAGATGCCGAGGAGCGCCAGCGGAACGATGATCCAGTCCTCGTGGAAGACACCCGCCAGACCGACCACCGCGTAGAACGCGGCGGCGATGCCCAGCCAGATCAGCCCCTTGCGCAGCAGCGCCGAACGGTCCGCCCGCGGCAGCGGGTCCGGAATCCGGGCCGACTCCTCGGCCAGATGGCGGTAGCCGAGGAAGTAGCAGAGCAGACCGATGGCCATACCGACACCGGCCATACCGAAGCCCAGGTGCCAGTTGACCTTCTGGCCGACCGCGCCGATGGTCAGCGGCGCGAGGAAGGCACCCAGGTTGATGCCCATGTAGAAGATCGTGAAGCCGCCGTCCCGGCGCGGGTCGTTCTTGTCCGGGTAGAGCTGGCTGACCATCGTGGAGATATTGGCCTTCAGCACGCCGGAGCCGATCGCGATCAGCGCCAGACCGATGAAGAACGCGGCCTTCACGGGCACGGCCAGCATGAAGTGACCGGACATGATCACCACACCGGCGATCGCCGTCGCCTTACGGGCACCCCAGACGCGGTCGCCCAGCCATCCGCCCGGCAGGGCGAGCAGATAGACCATGGCGTTGTAGACGGAGTAGATCGCGACCGCGGTCGCGTCCTTCAGCCCGAGACCGCCGTCGGCCACCTCGGTGGCCAGGTAGAGCACGAGCAGCGCGCGCATGCCGTAGAAGCTGTACCGCTCCCACATCTCGGTCATGAAGAGATTGGCCAGGCCGCGGGGGTGGCCGAGGAAGGTCTTCTCGGCGGCGGGGCCGGCCGGAGCCTTCGTCAGGCTTGACGCCATGGTCGTTCCTTGTGTTCGGGACGCGCCGTGCGCTCGGCACGGGAAATGCGCCCGGTGGGGGGTGACCGGCACCGGTGGGAGAACGACCCGCCCCACGCCTGATGGGGCTCACCCCGGCGTGGGGGCCGGGATGGGGGACGTGTCCGCACCGGGATCCACACCCCGGGCGCGTCCTTGCGCTCGGGGCCCGGTCCACAGGTCAATCACTGTCGGCGGACCGGAACGAACCGGTCCTCACACAGAGGGAGACCTCTGGGCTGCCGCTCGGCAGGCCAAAGGTCTCCGCATAGTGCTACAGGCGTACACGCCACCATACGACACGACACCTGCTCATAAGGAAGGATTTGAGAGATGGATCACAGGAGGAAATGGAACAGTAACCTGGAATCGAAGGTGAATAAGTCATTCCAGCCCGAGACCCGCAGGGCTTGATGATCAAGCCCCGATGCGTCCCCCGGCGGACTACCATCGCCCCATGACGCGTGTACTGCTCGCAGAGGACGACGCATCCATCTCGGAGCCGCTGGCGCGCGCGCTGCGCCGGGAGGGATACGAGGTCGAGGTGCGCGAGGACGGCCCGGCCGCACTGGAAGCGGGCCTGGCGGGCGGAGTGGACCTGGTCGTCCTCGACCTCGGTCTGCCCGGCATGGACGGCCTGGAGGTCGCCCGGCGGCTCCGCGCGGACGGGCACACCGTGCCCATCCTGGTCCTGACCGCCCGCGCCGACGAGGTCGACACGGTCGTCGGCCTCGACGCGGGCGCCGACGACTACGTCACCAAGCCGTTCCGCCTCGCGGAACTCCTCGCCCGGGTCCGGGCCCTCCTCCGCCGCGGCGCCGCCGAACCCGCGCCCGCGCCCTCCACCCACGGCGTCCGGATCGACGTCGAGTCCCACCGGGCCTGGATGGGCGACGAGGAGCTCCAGCTCACCGCGAAGGAGTTCGACCTCCTCCGCGTCCTGGTCCGCGACGCGGGCCGGGTCGTCACCCGCGACCAGCTGATGCGCGAGGTCTGGGACACGACGTGGTGGTCCTCCACGAAGACCCTCGACATGCACATCTCCTGGCTCCGCAAAAAACTCGGCGACGACGCGGCGAACCCCCGCTACATCGCGACGGTCCGCGGCGTCGGCTTCCGCTTCGAAAAAAACTAACCCCCGCCTTCTCCTGGGGCCCCGCGCCTCCCGTTGTTCCCCGCCCGCGCGCCGTCCGTGGCTGGTCGCGCAGTTCCCCGCGCCCCTAAATGCTCTCCCCAGCGCCGCCCCTGAAAAGGCACCGCCCCCGCTAACGAGGGCCCGCCTCCTACCGAGGGCGATCAGGAAGGCAACCCAGGGGCGCGGGGAACTGCGCGACCAGCCACGCACGGTCCGCAGACCGCGAACAACATCAGGCTGCCCGGCGCGGCCCGGGGTTGTGGGCCTCACCCGGAGGGACAAGAGGAGGGGGGCCGGGGGAAGCAGTAATCTCCCGGGGACGGGGTCCGCTTCGTACCCCCCACCCCGCCCGGAGGGCCCATGCGTCGGCGACTGATCAATTCCACCCTGGCCGTCGTCCTCGTCGTGATCGCCGTCTTCGGTGTCTCCCTCGTCCTCGTGGAGACCAGGACCATTACTTCCACCGCCGAGGAGTCCGTCGAGGCGGAGGCGGTCCAGTTGGTGAGTTTTCTCGACGGCCGGATCCTGGAGAAGCAGCCGATCACGCCGGAGATCGTCGCGGATCAGAGCCGGCTCCAGCGGTACGCCTTGATCGAGTTGAAGGGGCAGCCCCCGTTCTCCGTGGGCAAGAAGCCGTCCGATAATTCGATCAAGGCGGTCAGGGAAGGGGACCACGGCCAGACCGTGACGGTGATGGAGCCCCGTTCCGCCGTCTACGAGGAGGTCGCCCGCACCCTGCTGATCATCGGCGGGGTCGCCCTGCTGGCCGTCATCGCCGCCGTCGTACTCGCCATTCGCCAGGCGGACCGGCTGGCCTCTCCGCTGACGGATCTCGCGGAGACCGCGGAACGTCTGGGCTCGGGTGATCCCCGCCCCCGGCACCGGCGGTACGGCGTTCCGGAGCTGGACCGGGTCGCGGACGTCCTCGACGCCAGTGCCGAGCGGATCGCCAGGATGCTGACGGCGGAGCGGCGGCTGGCCGCGGATGCCTCGCATCAGCTGCGGACGCCGCTGACGGCGTTGTCGATGCGGCTGGAGGAGATCTCGGCGACGGACGATCCGGAGACCGTGAAGGAGGAGGCGAGTATCGCGCTGACTCAGGTGGAGCGGTTGACGGATGTGGTGGAGCGGCTGCTGACGAATGCCCGGGATCCCCGGGAGGGCTCGGCGCTGGCGTTCGATCTGGACGAGGTCGTGAAGCAGCAGATCGAGGAGTGGCGCCCGGCGTACCGGAGTGCGGGGCGGGCGGTGGTGCGCTCGGGCAAGCAGGGGATGCGCGCGGTGGGTACTCCGGGCGCGGTGGCCCAGGTCCTGGCAGCGCTGATCGAGAATTCGCTGATGCACGGCGGCGGCACGGTCGCGATCCGGACCCGGGTGGTGGGGAATCAGGCGGTGATCGAGGTGACGGACGAGGGCCCGGGTGTTCCGGCGGATCTGGGCGCCCGGATCTTCGAGCGGACGATCAGCGGCCGGAACTCGACGGGGATCGGGCTGGCGGTGGCCCGGGATCTCGCGGAGGCGGACGGCGGCCGGCTGGAGCTGTTGCAGCAGCATCCGCCGGTGTTCGCGCTCTTTCTGAGCCGGGTGGCGCGCAAGCAGGAGGACGAGCCGCCGACGGTCCGCTGAGCGGCCGGGTCCGGCACCGCCGGTGCCGGCGGTCCCGTGGACGCCGGGTCACCGGGACGCCGGGTCACCGGCGCCGGAGCCGCTCAGCGCCGTGGCGTCAGCCGGTCCGCCGAGGGCCGGGCCGCCGACGCGGACCGTACGCCCTGGTGTCCGGGGAGTACGACTCCCACGGGCTCCTCCACGGGCCGTACGCCCCCCGGCTCCCCGGAGTCCCTGCCGCCGCCCCCGCCCGTCCCGGACGCCACGACGGGCGATACCGGTACCGCCTCCGGCTGGCCGGGGAAGACCCAGGTGCGGTAGGACCAGAACCGGAAGAGCGTCGCGACGCCGATGCCGAAGAACTTGAAGAAGTTGCTCTGGAGCGGGCTGTCCCAGTCGAAGCCGTAGGTCGCGGTGTAGAGGATCCCGTTCTCGATCACCAGGCCGATCACGCTGAAGAGCAGGAAGAGCGACATCTCCCGGGTACGCCCGGTCTTCTCGCGGTCGCGGTAGGTGAAGTAGCGGAAGCCCAGGTAGTTGCAGCCGATGGCGACGGCCGTGGCGATGATCGACGCCCGGACCACCGGGATCTCGGTGGTCGCCCGGACGAGGTTGAAGACCGCGAGGTTGACGAGGACTCCGACGCCCCCGACCGCCCCGAACTTGGCGACTTCGCGCAACAGTTGGTCGAGCTGTCCGCGCAACGCTCCGCCTCGTTCACCCATAGTGAGAGTTCAGTCCCGTCTCGTTGACAGCGTCATTTCAATCATGCTAACCAGCGGTCGCCCCGCGCGCCCGGGGACCTCGCCGATTAGTACACCGGCGACGAACCCGACCGTGGGCAAGAAGATACAGAACAGGTCGGCGAGTGGTGTAAATAAGACACATAACGATCAAAGGTGATCGAATTCCTTGGCTTTTTCCGGGGCTCTGACCGATCTGTACCGAAGATCGAAAATTCGGCCGAAGATCGCCCCTGTGCGCAGCCCGAACCGGTCCGAACCGGCCCCGGCGGACGCCCGCCGCCCGCGCCTCCCGAGCCGTACCGCTGCCGTCTCCGTCACCCAAGGTCACCGAAGCCGCCGGTGGCCGCCGGGACCGTACTCCCGCGGGCCGCGTCCCGCGTCCGCCCCGGGGCGGCATCCGGCCGCGTCCGGCGGCATCCGGCCGGTCCCGGCCCGGGACCGGCCGCCGTCCGGGGCTCCGTACGGCCCCGCCCGTCCGCCCCTCGTACACCGCCGTCCGCCCCGGCGCCGCCCCCGATATCCTGTGAGGGTGACGTTCCCGGTAGTCGGCATGGTCGGTGGCGGTCAGCTCGCCCGAATGACCCACGAGGCGGGCATCCCCCTCGGCATCCGTTTCAAGCTCCTCAGTGACACTCCGCAGGACTCGGCGGCTCAGGTCGTGAGCGATGTCGTGATAGGCGACCATCGCGATCTGGCCACCCTCCGCGAGTTCGCCCGCGGCTGCGATGTGATC
This sequence comes from Streptomyces sp. NPDC020875, assembly GCF_040641415.1. Classification (NCBI taxonomy): domain Bacteria; kingdom Bacillati; phylum Actinomycetota; class Actinomycetes; order Kitasatosporales; family Streptomycetaceae; genus Streptomyces; species Streptomyces sp. NPDC020875. The sequence continues at coordinate 172,228 of NZ_JBFADP010000005.1, forward strand.
ACCTTCGATCACGAGCATGTCCCGATCGAGCATCTGCGCGCCCTGGAGGCGGACGGTATCCCCGTCCGGCCCGGGCCGGACGCGCTCGTCCACGCCCAGGACAAGGGCGTGATGCGGGCCCGCCTCGGCGAGCTGGGCGTCCCGTGCCCCCGTAACCGGGTGGTCGCGGACCCGGCCGATGTGACGGCCTTCGCGGCCGAGGGCGACGGCTACCCCGTCGTCCTCAAGACGGTCCGCGGCGGCTACGACGGCAAGGGCGTCTGGGTCGTCGACGACGAGCGGGAGGCCGCGGCGCCGTTCGCCGCCGGGGTCCCGGTACTCGCCGAGGAGAAGGTCGCCTTCGTCCGCGAGCTGGCGGCCAATGTGGTCCGCTCCCCGCACGGGCAGGCCGTCGCCTACCCCGTCGTGGAGTCCACCCAGGTCGACGGCGTCTGCGACACGGTCGTCGCGCCCGCGCCCGGGCTCGGCGAGGAGCTGGCGGGCGAGGCCCAGCGGCTGGCCCTGCGGATCGCGGCCGAACTGGGCGTCGTGGGCCATCTCGCGGTCGAGCTGTTCGAGACCGCCGACGGCCGGGTCCTCGTCAACGAGCTGGCGATGCGCCCGCACAACTCCGGGCACTGGACCCAGGACGGCGCCGTCACCTCCCAGTTCGCCAACCACGTCCGGGCCGTACTCGACCTGCCGCTCGGCGACCCCCGGCCCCGCGCGCCGTGGACCGTGATGTGCAATGTGCTGGGCGGCGACTACCCGGACATGTACCAGGCGTATCTGCACTGCATGGCCCGCGACCCGCGGCTCAAGATCCATATGTACGGCAAGGACGTCAAGCCCGGCCGCAAGGTGGGGCACGTCAACACCTACGGCGACGACCTCGCGGAGGTCCGTGAGCGCGCCCGCCACGCCGCCGACTACCTCAGAGGAACGATCACCGAATGAGCAGCACCACCCCGCTGGTCGGCATCGTGATGGGCTCGGACTCCGACTGGCCCGTGATGGAGGCCGCGGCCCAGGCCCTGACCGAGTTCGAGGTGCCGTACGAGGTCGACGTGGTCTCCGCGCACCGGATGCCGCACGAGATGATCGCCTACGGCGAGGGCGCCGACGCCCGCGGCCTCAAGGTGATCGTCGCGGGCGCCGGGGGAGCCGCCCACCTCCCCGGCATGCTGGCCTCCGTCACCCCGCTGCCCGTCATCGGCGTCCCCGTACCGCTGAAGTACCTGGACGGGATGGACTCCCTGCTCTCCATCGTGCAGATGCCCGCGGGCGTCCCCGTCGCCACGGTCTCCGTGGCCGGCGCCCGCAACGCCGGACTGCTCGCCGCCCGGATCCTCGCCGCCCACAGCCCCGAGCTGCTGGCCCGGATGCGGGACTTCCAGACCGAGCTGAACCAGCAGGCCACCGAGAAGGGCAAGCGGCTCCGGGCCAAGACCGGCGGCCAGGGCTCCTTCGGCTTCGGCCAGTAACCCCGCGGGCAGGAGAACGGCCATGGCAACCGAAACCCCCGCCGCCGGGCGGCTGGACCGGGCGCGGGAGATCCTCGCCGCCCATCCCGTCGTCGACGGCCACAACGACCTGCCCTGGGCCCTGCGTGAACGGGCCCGCTACGACCTCGACCGGTACGACGTCTCCGCCGACCGCGCCGGGGAGCTGCACACCGACATCCCCCGGCTGCGGGCCGGGGGCGTCGGCGGCCAGTTCTGGTCCGTCTACGTGCCCTCGTCCCTCACCGGGGACGAGGCCGTCAGCGCCACCCTGGAGCAGATCGACGCCGTACGGCAGCTGATCGCCCGCTACCCGGCCGACCTGGCCCCCGCGGACGGCGCCGACGGGCTGGAGAAGGCCAGGGCCGAGGGCCGGATCGCGTCCCTGATGGGCGCCGAGGGCGGCCACTCGATCAACAACTCGCTGGGAGCCCTGCGCGGTCTCCACCGGCTGGGGGTCCGCTATATGACCCTCACCCACAACGACAACAACGACTGGGCGGACTCGGCCACCGACACGCCCCGGCACGACGGGCTCACCGCCTTCGGCCGGGAGGTCGTCCGGGAGATGAACCGCTGCGGGATGCTGGTCGACCTCTCCCATGTCGCCCCGGCGACCATGCGGGACGCGCTCGACGTCACCACCGCGCCGGTGATCTTCTCGCACTCCTCCGCACGGGCCGTCTGCGACCATCCCCGGAACGTCCCCGACGACGTACTGGAACGCCTCCCCGGCAACGGGGGCGTGGCGATGGTGACCTTCGTCCCCAAGTTCGTCCTTCAGGCGGCGGTCGACTGGACGGCCGCGGCGGACGAGAACCTGCGCGCCCACGGCCTGCACCACCTCGACACCTCGCCCGAGGCGATGCGGCTGCACACCGCCTTCGAGACGGCCAACCCGCGCCCGGTCGCCACGGCGGCCACCGTCGCCGACCACCTCGACCACATGCGGGAGACCGCGGGCGTCGACCACATCGGCATCGGCGGCGACTACGACGGCACGGCCTTCACCCCGGCCGGACTCGACGACGTCTCCGGCTACCCGAACCTGATCGCCGAACTGCTGGACCGGCACTGGTCCACCGCCGATATCGCCAAGCTGACCTGGTCGAATGCGGTACGGGTACTCCGCGACGCGGAGGCGGTCGCCCGCGACGAACAGTCCCGGCGGGGCCCGTCGAACGCGACGATCACCGAACTCGACGGCGCCTGACGGGCGCGGTCCCCGGCGGGCGCGCGGTCATCGGACCGCGCGCCCGCCGGTGTTCGCCCGCTCGGCGCGCGGGCGTCGACAGCGGCGGAACCCGGCCGTCAGAGGCCGAGACAGAAGGTGTGCCCGACCGGGTCCGCGTAGACCCGCCAGCCGTGCTCGGGCCGGGCCGCCAGCAGAGTCGCGCCCAGCGCCAGCACCTCCCGCTCGGCGGCGTCGAGGTCCCGGACGGTCAGATCGAGATGGGACTGCTGCGGTACGGCACCCTCCGGCCAGGTCGGCGCGGTGTGCCCCGACACCCCCTGGAACCCCAGCGGAGTCCCGCCGACGGGCCGCAGCACCGCCCAGCCCTCCTCCCCGGTATCCAGCTCGCCCCCGAGAACCCCCTGGTAGAAGCGGCCGAGCGCGACCGGGTCGGGACAGTCGATCGTGACCATCTGGAGCGTGGCGATACTCATGATTCTCCTTGGTTACCGGCTAACCGGCTCTATGGGTAACGGTTACCTCATACTCCCCCCATGGAGGTAACGTCGCAACCATGAACGAGAGGGAGTCCGCCCCCGGCGGACTGGCGCTGATCGAAGCGCTGGTGAACACGCTCGACGTGGAAACCGGCACGGACGCGCTGGAAACGGAGGAGGGCCGGACCCGGTTCGCCCTCACCCCGGCCGACACCCCCGGCGCCCGCGAACTGCGCGAGGCCCTGCGCGCGACACTGCTGGCCCACGCGGGCCACCACCCCGCCACCGGCCCGCGCCCCCCGGAACTGGGCCGACTCCTCACCGCCGCGCCGCTCACGATCACCATCGCGGCCGACGGCACCGCGGCCCTCACCCCGTCCCCCGCGGCCCCCGGCGTCCCCGCCCTGACCGCCCGGGTGGCCGCCGCGATCACCGAAGCGCTGCTCGCCGGGGTCTGGCACCGTCTGAAGTGCTGCGAGGCGGAGACCTGCCGCTGGGCCTACTACGACCGCAGCCCGGCGTCCCGCGGCCGCTGGTGCTCCATGTCGGTCTGCGGCGCCCGCGCCAAAATGCGCACCTACCGGGCCAGAACGCGTCCCGCGTAGGGATCCCGGAGTCCGCCGGGCCCGGCCGGGCGCCCCGCACGAGCCCCCGGGGCGGCGCTACGCCGTCGGGCGGCCCATCGCCCGGTACGTCCAGCCCGCGTCGCGCCAGACCACCGGGTCGAGGGCGTTGCGGCCGTCGAGGATGATCCGGCCGGTCACGGCCTCGCCCAGCGCCGCGGGGTCCAGCTCGCGGAACTCGGCCCACTCCGTGAGGTGGAGGACGACATCCGCGCCCCGGACCGCGTCGAGCGCGGAGTCCGCGTACCCCAGGGTGGGGAAGACGGTCCGCGCGTTGGCCATGCCCTTGGGGTCGTAGACCGTGACCTGGCCGCCCTGGAGGTGGATCTGCCCGGCGACGTTGAGCGCGGGGGAGTCCCGTACGTCGTCCGAGTCGGGCTTGAACGTGGCGCCCAGGACCGCGACCCGCTTGCCGAGGAAGGTGCCGCCGACGGTCTCCCGGGCCAGCTCGACCATATGGGTCCGGCGCCGCATGTTGATCGAATCGACCTCGCGCAGGAAGGTCAGGGCCTGGTCGGCGCCCAGTTCACCGGCGCGGGCCATGAAGGCGCGGATGTCCTTCGGAAGGCAGCCGCCGCCGAAGCCGACCCCGGCGCGCAGGTACTTCTTCCCGATCCGGTCGTCGTGCCCGATCGCCTCCGCCAGCCGGGCGACATCGCCGCCCGCGGCCTCGCAGACCTCCGCCATGGCGTTGATGAAGGAGATCTTCGTGGCGAGGAAGGAGTTGGCCGCGGTCTTCACCAGTTCGGCGGTGGGGAAGTCGGTGACGACGAACGGCGAGCCCTCGGCGACGGGCGTGGCGTACACCTCGCGGAGCAGCTTCTCGGCCCGTTCGCTCTCCACGCCGACCACGATCCGGTCGGGGTGGAGGGTGTCCTGGACGGCGAAGCCCTCCCGCAGGAACTCCGGGTTCCAGGCCAGCTCGACATCGCCGGGCGCGAGTTCGCGCAGCAGTCCGGCGAGCCGTTCGGCGCTGCCGACGGGCACGGTCGACTTGCCGACGACCAGCGCCGACCGGGTCAGATGCGGGGCGAGGGAGCCGAAAGCGGCGTCCACGTAGCTCATGTCGCAGGCGTACTCGCCGTGCTTCTGCGGAGTGTTCACACAGACGAAGTGGACATCGCCGAAGGCCCCGACCTCCTCCCAGGAGGTGGTGAACCGCAGCCGCCCGGTGGAGCCCTCGATCCCGGCGACATGCCGGGCCAGCAGCTCCTCCAGACCCGGCTCGTACATCGGTACGCGCCCGGCGGCCAGGGTCTCGATCTTCTCGGGTACGACATCGAGCCCGAGCACCTCGAAGCCCAGCTCGGCCATGGCCGCGGCGTGCGTGGCGCCGAGATAGCCGGTACCGATCACGGTGATCTTGAGGGCCATGCGTACTCCAAATACCTACCGGGCGGGACGGCCCGAGCATAACCGCGCGGCGGGGGCGGCCGTCCGCCGCCTGTCGCGCAGGTCACCTATGCCTGCGGGGGCGGCGGTCCTACCATGAGTTACTTAACGGTAGTGAACATCATTGGGGAGTGAGAGAACGTGGCCGGATCGGCTGATTTCGACCTGTACCGCCCGTCCGATGAGCACGACATGCTCCGCGACGCCGTCCGCTCCCTGGCCGAGGCGAAGATCGCCCCGTTCGCCGCCGACGTCGACGAGCAGGCCCGCTTCCCGCAGGAGGCGCTGGACGCGCTGGTCGCCAACGATCTGCACGCCGTCCACGTCCCCGAGAGCTACGGCGGCGCGGGCGCCGACGCGCTCGCCACGGTGATCGTGATCGAGGAGGTCGCCCGGGTCTGCGCCTCCTCGTCCCTGATCCCCGCCGTCAACAAGCTCGGCTCCCTCCCGGTGATGCTCTCCGGCTCCGAGGAGCTGAAGGCGAAGTACCTGGGCCCGCTGGCCAAGGGCGACGCGATGTTCTCGTACTGCCTCTCCGAGCCGGACGCGGGCTCCGACGCGGCCGGGATGAAGACCCGCGCGGTCCGCGACGGCGACCACTGGGTGCTCAACGGCGTGAAGCGCTGGATCACCAACGCGGGCGTCTCCGAGTACTACACGGTCATGGCCGTCACCGACCCGGAGCAGCGCTCCAAGGGCATCTCCGCGTTCGTGGTCGAGAAGTCCGACGAGGGCGTCACCTTCGGCGCCCCGGAGAAGAAGCTCGGCATCAAGGGCTCCCCGACCCGCGAGGTCTACCTCGACAACGTCCGCATCCCCGCCGACCGCATGATCGGCGCCGAGGGCACCGGCTTCGCCACCGCGATGAAGACCCTCGACCACACCCGGATCACCATCGCCGCCCAGGCCCTCGGCGTCGCCCAGGGCGCCCTCGACTACGCCAAGGGCTACGTCCGCGAGCGCAAGCAGTTCGGCAAGCCCATCGGCGACTTCCAGGGCGTCCAGTTCATGCTCGCCGACATGGCCATGAAGCTGGAAGCGGCCCGCCAGCTCACCTACGCGGCGGCGGCCCGGTCGGAACGCGTCTCCGCCGGCGCCCAGGGCGAACACCTCACCTTCTTCGGCGCGGCGGCCAAGTGCTTCGCCTCCGACGTCGCGATGGAGGTCACCACGGACGCGGTCCAGCTCCTCGGCGGCTACGGCTACACCCGCGACTACCCGCTGGAGCGGATGATGCGCGACGCCAAGATCACCCAGATCTACGAGGGCACGAACCAGGTCCAGCGCATCGTCATGGCCCGCAACCTCCCGTAACCCCCGACCGCACCCGTCACGGGCCCGGAGCCTCGGGACACCCCGACTCCGGCCCGGCCTCCCGCACCCGCTCCCCGGCCCACTCCGCCGCCGCGCCCGGCTCCTCCCAGGTACCGCGTACCAGCGTCCTCGGCTTCACGAGCCAGGAGCCGGGCGGAAGATAAATATTCTTGATTATGCTCCCGCGATGCCCGGAGATGCCTCGACAAGCACCAGTGGCCGCCACCACCCTGGCACTCGTCGGCCCGCGACGCGGCATGGCATCAGGCCGTGCCTTGGCAGGAATTCACGGCGGAGCGGAACGAGTAGACGGAATGGGTACCGGTGGGCACGGACTACCAGAGGGCACGTGAGGATCTGGGGCGGCGGCTGCGAGAGCTTCGTTCCGAGAGCCCGAACGGCCGTCTCACCGGTATCTCCCTGGCGCGGCGGCTCGGCTGGCCCCAGTCGAAGATCAGTAAATTGGAGAACGGCCGCCAGACGCCCACCGCGGACGACCTCCGGGCCTGGACCAACGCAACGGGGCATCCCGAGCTGTACGAGGAACTTCACGGCCGGTTGCGGGGATTCGAGTCGCACATCAGGTCATGGAGCCGGCAACTGGCGAAGGGGCACCGCCCGGTCCAGGAGACGTGGAGCACCGTCACCGACGGGGCCCGGGAGCTTCATGTGTGGGAATCGTTCCTCGTCAACGGCCTCCTGCAGACCCCGGACTACGCGCGGGCCGTCTTCGAGCACTACTCGACCCTCCAGAACTCGCCCCGGGACACCGAGGAGGCGGTACGGGCCCGGATGAAGCGGCAGGAGTGGCTGTACCGCTCGGGCAACCGTATGCACCTTCTGTTGTGGGAGGGAGTGCTCCGGGCGCGGGTGTGTCCGCCCGAGGTTCTGACGGCTCAGCTCGACCGCCTCATAGGCGCAGTCGGCATGGACACCATCCGGCTCGGGATCGTGCCCCTGAACGCCGCTCTGCGGGTACCTCCAGCCAATGCCTTCTGGATCCTCGACGACCGGCTGGCGATCACGGAGGACTGGCACGCCGAACTGTGGCTGGACGACGCCGACACCGTCGCTCTGTACCGCAGGGTGTGGAACACCCTGCACGAATCCGCCGTCTTCGGAGCCGACGCCCAGCAGCTGATCAGCGCCGCGCGCCGGGCGGTCGTGCCGTAGGACCGGGGAAACCGCCCCCGCACCGTCACGGATACTGGTCGGGTCCCCCTCCCCCGACCGACCCCAGGACCAGGCGTGACCCTCAGTTCCACCGGCGGCGGCGTCCGGGTGCCGGAAACGATGACCGTGCGGCGGCGGGCCGGGGGCGCGCTGCGGTACGCCGCCCCCGCGCTCCTCGGCTATGCCGTGATCCGGCTGCTCGGTCTCGGCGTGCTGTTTCTGTGGGCCGCCGTCGACGGGCGGGACGCGTGGACGTTGCTGGCCGGGCGGTGGGACTCCCTCTGGTACGTCCGCGTCGTCGAGCACGGCTACGACTTCACCCTCACCGCCCCCGACGGGCGCGTGCTCTCCAATACGGCGTTCTTTCCGCTGCTGCCGTGGCTGGAGGAGGCGGTTTCGGCGGTCTCGCCGCTCTCCCCGGGGCACGCCGGGCTGCTGATCAGCGCCGTCGCGTCGATCGCCGCCGCCTGGGGGATCTTCCGGCTGGTGGATCTGGTGTACGGGCGGCGCGCCGGGGTGCTGGCCGTGGTGCTGTGGGGCGCGCTGCCGGTGGGGATCGTGCAGTCCATGGCGTACAGCGAGTCGCTGTTCACCGCCCTGGCCGCCTGGTCGCTGTACGCGGTCCTGCGGGGGTACTGGCTCACCGCCGGGCTGCTCGCGGCGCTCGCCGGGCTGACCCGGCCGGTGGGGCTGGCGGTGGCCGCCGCCGTGTGGATCGGGGTGTACGCCGCCTTCCGGCGCGGCCCGGAGCCCGGCTCGCGGCTCCGGATGGCCGCCGCCGTCCTCGTCGCGCCGCTCGGGGCCGCCGGGTACGTGCTGTGGGTCGGGGTCCGCGAGGGCAGCCCCCTCTTCGGGTATCTCGACGTCCAGGGCGCCTGGGGGAACGGTTTCGACGGCGGGCTGGCCTTCGCGCGCTTCGTGGGGGAGCTGATCGTCACCACCCCGCCCGCCGGGCTGGCGCTCGCCGCCGGGGTCGCCGGGGTGCTCTGGCTCTACGTCCTGGGGGTGCGGCAGGGGCAGCCCGCCCCGCTGCTGGTGTACTGCGGGATCGTCACCGCCCTCGCCCTCTGCTCCTCGGGCTACTTCGGCTCCAAGCCCCGGCTGCTGATGCCCGCCTTCCCGCTGCTGATCCCCCCGGCCCTCGCCCTCGCCCGCGCCAAGGCACCGGTGGTGTGGGCCGTGGCGGGGGTGCTGGCCGCCGGGTCCGCCGTCTACGGGGCGTTCTGGCTGCACGGCTCCGGCCCGCCGTAGGCACGTAACGAGCGCAGGAAAAGGGGGGAGGCCGTCGGCCTCCCCCCTTTCCGCGATCCCCGGATCAGTTACCGGTGACCGTGATCTTCTCGTCCTTCTCGATCTGCTCCATGAGCTTGTCGACCTTCGCCCGGTCCCAGGTCAGATTGCCGCCCCTGGTGCCCGACAGCGGAATGTTCATCGAGGTGCCGTCGCCGCCGGTGACGCCCTTCATCGCGAAGAACATCTGGCTCAGGTCCCACAGGGACATGTCCTTGTCGACGACCAGGGTGTCCAGGCCCGCGCCCATCGTCGGATAGAGCTTGAACGGGTTGAGGATCGTGCCCGGCGTCGCCGTCTGGCTGGCCAGGGCCGCCAGGAACTTCTGCTGGTTCTTCGTCCGGTCCAGGTCGGAGCCCGGCAGCGCGTACCGGGTCCGGACGAACGCCAGCGCCTCCTCGCCGTCCAGGGTCTGCTTGCCCGCCTGGAAGTCGGCGCCCGACTTCTTGTCCTTGAACGCCTTCGGGATGTCCATCTCGACCCCGCCGATCGCGTCCACGATCTTCGCGAAGCCGCCGAAGCCGATCTCCGCGTAGTGGTCGATCCGGAGCCCGGTGTTGTGCTCGACGGTACGGACCAGCAGCTCGGGCCCGTCCATCGCGTACGCCGCGTTCAGCTTGGTCCGCTGGCCCCGGGCGGGGAACGTCTTCCCCGACTCCGAGCCCTTGAAGGACGGGATCTCCACATCCGAGTCACGCGGCAGGGAGACCATCACCGGGCCGCGCGAGCAGTCGGCGAGGATCATCATCGAGTCGGTCCGCTTGCCCTTGGCCGACCCGGTCCGCAGCCGCTTCTGCTCCTCGCGCGACATGCCCTCGCGGCTGTCGGAGCCGACGATCAGATACGTGGTGCACTCGCCGCCCTTCGGCCGCTCGATCACCTTGGAGAGGTCGACCTCCCGCTTCACCTTCGAGTCGGCCCAGAAATACGTTCCGATGGTGACCGCGAGCAGGGAGACCACCAGCACCAGGGAGCCGATCTTTATCCGGCGGCGCCAGTCCGGCGGCTGCCGGTACGGCTGGGAGCCGGGCGGTGGCCCGGGCGGGCCCTGCGGCGGTCCGCCGTACTGCCCATGACCGGGGTCCTGCCCCTGGCCCAGGGGGTCGTACGGGCCGTCCGGCTGCTGGTTCCGGCTCTGTCCCGACGGGGTGCCGTAGACCTGGCCCGTGTTGTACCCGCTGTCGTACGGGGGCTGTCCCTGCTGGTCGTCGTACCCCTGCGACTGCTGCGGCGGGACCTGCGGGCGCTGTACGTGGCGCATCGCGCGTGCGCCTTCGGGCTGCTCGCCCCGGCTGCCTCGTCCGTACCCATCGGGCCAATCGTTCATGTGATCAGTGTGCCGAATCACACGGGTGGCCCGACAGTGCGGGTGCGGTTCTGGGGCGTTGCCGTAGCAGAGCTGTGGCATTCGTCGCCGGATGTCCGAAGCGTGTCCCCGAAAAGGTCGCGAAGCCCCTGGCCCCGGGCCCGCAAGGACGGTCTACGGGCGCCCGGCCGGGTCGGGATGCGGACGGATGTGCGGCATGTCCCGCTTAGGGTGGAAGGCATGACAGACCAGGTCCCGTACGCGGACGAGGCGGAGCCGGCGATCCCGGCCAAGCCGACCGCCGCCTCCCGCACCACCCTCAGCCACATCATGACCGGCAGCGACACCAACCTCCTCGGTACCGTCCACGGCGGGGTGATCATGAAGCTGGTCGACGACGCGGCGGGCGCGGTCGCCGGGCGGCACTCCGGCGGGCCCGCCGTCACCGCCTCCATGGACGAGATGGTCTTTCTGGAGCCGGTCAGGGTCGGCGATCTGGTCCATGTGAAGGCGCAGGTCAACTGGACCGGGCGGTCCTCCATGGAGGTCGGGGTCCGGGTCCTGGCCGAGCGGTGGAACGAGTCCACCCCGGCCCAGCAGGTCGGCTCCGCGTATCTCGTCTTCGCCGCCGTCGACGGGGACGGCAAGCCCCGGCCGGTGCCGCGGGTCGTCCCGGAGAGCGAGCGGGACAAGCGGCGCTACCAGGAGGCCCAGATCCGCCGGACGCACCGGCTGGCCCGCCGCCGGGCCATCAAGGAGCTGCGGGAGCAGCGCGCCGCCGAGGGCATGGAGGACTGACACCCTCCGTCCGTACATGACGGGGGCGCGGCGCCGGGCCGGGCCCGCGCCCCGGGGGAATGGCGCGGCGCCGGGCCGGGCCGCCGCCCCGGGGGAATCCAGAGCCCCGGAGCCCGGAACGCCCCGGGGAGCCCCGGCCCCGCCCCCGTACCGCCCCGGCTCTCAGGGGCAGACCACCTCGTCCCCGCGTACGGCCCCGAACTCGCCCTCGTTCGTGTTCTCGGCCCGGACCGGGACCACGTCCGTGAAGTCCTTGCCCGCCGTCACCCGCAGGGTCCGGCCGAGGCCCTTCACCGGGCGGGTCTCGCAGCCCTTCAGCGCCGTCGACAGCGCCTTCGCCGAGCGGTCCCAGCGGGGGTCGTAGGAGATGAACGTACGGTCCACCTCGGGGCCGGTCCCGTTCAGCGGCGCCTTCGTCGTGGCGAAGCCCGTACCGCGGAGCGCCGCGTCGACCCGGCGGCCCAGACCGGCCGTCGCCGTCCCGTTGTAGACCTGGACCCGGATCTGCTGCGGCGCGACCTCCACCAGGGTCCGCCGCTGGCCCTTCCGCAGGCCCGCGCCCGCCAGCGGCCGGTCCTCCCGGATCATCCGGAACAGCCGGTCCGCCTTGGCCCGGTCCCAGACCAGGGCCGAGCCGCCGCCCGGGACCCGGCGGCCCCCGGCGGCGACCGGTACGGAGGCGAACTCCGACGACGACGCCGAGAAGCCGCGCATCGCCCGGCCGAGCGCCAGCAGCTCGTCCGTACCGAAGTTCCGGTCGGCCCGGACCGAGCCCAGCATCGTGGACGCGACCTGGCGGAACCGCACCGGATTGAGCATGATCCCGGTACTGCCGACCTCCTTGACGAGCCCGGCCAGGAACTTCTGCTGGCGCTGCATCCGGCCCAGATCGCTCGCGCCGTCGACATGGCGGGAGCGGACGTACTGGAGGGCCTGTCCGCCGTCGAGCCGGTGGTTGCCCGCGGGCAGGTCGAGCCCGGTGTACTTGTCCTTCATCGGTCCGGCGGTGCAGACGTCCACCCCGCCGACCGCGTCGACCGTCTTCATGAAGCTGGTGAAGTCGACCTCCAGATAGTGGTCGATCTTCACCCGGGTCAGCCGTTCCACGGCCCGTACGGTCAGCGCCGGGCCGCCTTCCGCGTAGGCCGCGTTCAGCTTCACCGGATGCGGCTTGTGGGTCCGGCCGCTGGTCCGGTCGGTGTGCGGGGGCAGTTCGGCGTAGCTGTCCCGGGGCAGGCTGACGACGCTCGCCCGGTCCCGCTTCCGCGAGATGTGCACCAGCATGATCGTGTCGGTGCAGTTGCAGGGCGCCCCGCCGAGCCGGTAGCGCTCCTTCTGCGGCCCGGTGACTTTCTCCCGGCCGTCGGTACCGACCACCAGCAGATTGGTGCCGTGGCCGCCCTCGGGGCGGTTCTTCATATCCCGGAACGGGTCCACCCGGGCGATCCCGGTGTCGATCCCCGACATCAGCGCGTGCCCGATCGCCCCGGCGCCCAGGACCAGTACGGAGAGCGCCGTCACGGCCCGCAGCGCCCACCGGGGACGCCGGCGCGGCGGCGCCGGGCGTCTGACCCCCGCCCTGACCCGGGGCCCTGCGGGGTGCGGCGGGCGGGGACGGGGGGAGCGGGGCGCAGTGGGCACGAGAAGGACACTCCGCGGGTGTCGGGGGACCGTGGTCCGAACGGGTGAGTACGGGAAGCGGCGAACGGGTGACGAGTCGGACGACCGGCTCAGTCGAGTGACAATATGATTACTCGGGGTGACTTCATGGGGCGTGCGGCCTCCAGCGGGACGGACCTCGCGGAACGTTCCCGGACGGGTGAGGGCGGATGCGGCTACAAGGGCGAATCCAGCACACCGTAGGCCCATACGATCGGCGGTCCGTCGCACCGGACGGCCGCCGCGCGTCCCTGTCCCCCGTTCGCGGTAACGCGGCGGACGACGAACGACGCGCCCCCGTCTCCGTGGTCATGCCGGTCCTCGACGAGGAGCGGCGTCCGCGCGACGCGGTCCGTCACATCCTCGGCCCCGACGCCGCCGGCCAGGCGTCCTCTCACCCGATCGTGGTACGCGTCGACGGCCACGGCATGCACTCCGTGGCCGCGTCGCCCCCGAGCCCGGCACCGGGAGCCCTTCCCGCGTACCGGTGACGGCATACGACGACCGGGCCCGGTGGCCGTCCTGCCACCGGGCCCGGTCGTCATACCGGTAAGCCGGGTCCCTACCAGGTGAACCCCGGCTGGACCGGCATACACGCCTTGTCGTCGGCGCCGTTCAGCGCCTTCGCCGAACTCGGCAGCTCCTTGCTCACCGGCTTCGCCTTCGGGAAGCTGTCGCCCGTCCGCCAGTCCGCGCCGACCGTCAGGGTGATCCCGGTCAGCCCGTCCGCCGCCGGGGCCTTCACCACCGCCGACAGCGGCACCCCCAGGGCCTTGGCGACCGCCTGCGCGTCCCCCGCCAGATCGTCGGCGCCGTACCGGATCACCGTCTTCTCCTTCGGGTTCCGGACCGACGACGTCACCGTCTGCGTGAAGCCCCTGGCGCCGAGGGCGCCCGCGATCTCCGCCGCCCGGCCGCGGGCCGGGGCCGCGCCGTCCCCGTCCGTACCGTTCTGCACCCGGACCGAGATCTCCCCGGGCGGGGCCGCCGGATCCTTCGACACCGGGGTCTTCTCGGCCGGGGGCTTCTTCGCCGCCTCGCCCTTGCCGTCCAGCGAGATGTCCTCCCGGATCTTCCGGAAGACCTCCTCGGCCGCCCCGGGCTCCGGCTCCACCTTCCCCACCCGCCGCGTCGAGTAGACATTCGGCATCGTCACGGTGGTGATCCGGTCCGCCGGGACCTTCTTCAGATCGTTCCCGATGTCCAGCAGCTTCTTCACCGAGTTGACGGTGTCGCTGACGGTCAGCGAGTCGATCGCCGCCTCCGCCAGCTTGCGCAGCTTGTTGGGGTCGGTGAGCTTGGTGTTCTTCCGCAACTCCCGGACCATGGAGGTCATATACATCTGCTGCGCCCTGGCCCGGTAGAGGTCCGTACCGTCACCGAAGCCGTAGCGGGTCCGCAGCCACTGGAGCGCCTGCTCCCCCTGGACGTATGTGGTCCCCTTCTCCAGCTTCAGATTGGAACCCTTGCCGTCCCGGGTGCGGGAGTGGATGTTCTGCTCGACACAGACCGGTACGCCGCCGATCGCGTCGGCCATCGAGACCACACCCGCGAAGTCGATCATCATGAAGTGGTCGATACGTATCCCGGTGAGGTTGTACCAGGTGGCCACCGTGCACCCCGGGCCGCCGCGATCCAGCGACTCGTTGGTCTGCGCGAACGACAGCGCCGGATAGGTCTTGTTCTCCTTCTTGTCCTGGCACTCGGGTATTTCCAGCATCGTGTCCCGGGGCATGCTGAGTATCGATATGTTCGAGCGGTCGGCGGCCACGTGGATCAGCATCTGCACATCGGCGAGCGGCGGCCCGTCGAAGGACTTCTTGGCGCCGCCGAGCCGCTTGTTCGCGTCGCTGTCCCGGGCGTCGGAGCCGATCAGCAGGATGTTCAGCGGCGTCTGCCCGTCGGCGTTGGGCTTGTGGTCGCCCATGTCCGCGCCGAGGTTCAGATCGTCCTTCTTGAGCTTGCCGTTGAGGTGCTCGTAGTAGAGATAGCCCGCGCCCGCGGTACCGAGCACCAGGAACGACAGCACCCCCGCGGTCCAGACGAGGACGCGCTTGCGCCGCCCCCGCCGGTCCGCCGCCCGGCCGGTCGGGGAGCCGGAGCCGCCCTTCCGCCGGGCCGCCCGGCCGCCGGCCGGGTCTGTGCCACCGGGCGCGCCCCCGTCCGCCGGGCCGCCCGGACCGCCTATTCCGTGCCCTGCCGAACCCTGGCCGGGTATCGCGCCCCGGCCGGAGTCCCCGGTACGGCGGTTCTCGCCGCCGGTCCGGGTTCCCCTCCCCCGTGCGTGGTTCTGTCCCACCCCAAAGTCCCCTGTGTCCAGGTGCGCCGAGGGGACCGGGATCCGATCGGGTGTGCCCAGGTCATCCGGCGCACGTCTGTTTGTCTGCTTCGACCTTCTTGACGCCCTCGGGCACCTTGGCCTTCTCGGGGGAGACCGGGATTCCGGCGCCCGTGAAGTCGGCGCCGAGCGTGAGCACCATCGGCTCCCGGCCCTGCGCGTTCTCCGCCTTCTGCTTCAGTGCTGCGGCGGGCAGCCCCATCAGGTCCGCGAGCTTGCGCGCCTGATCGGCCTGGTTGGGGCCGTACTCCAGAGTCGTCTTGGCGATGTTCTGCGGAGCGTTCGCCTCATTGCTCGACTTGTTCACGCCCTGGGCCTGGAGCCAGGTCAGTGTGGCGCCCGCGGCGCCCTGGGTCTCACTCCCGTTGTAGACCGCGACCCGGACGTCGGACGGCTGGGCCCGCGGGCCGTCGAGCGGTCCCGGTGTCTTCTTCTGGGCCGCTTTCTCCTTCTTCTCCACCTCGGTGAGCGACACATCGTTCTTGATCATCGAGAACAGTGGTCTGGCCTGCGACTCCTCCAACAGCACGGTGGCGCCGTCGGAGTTGTCCTTCACCGGCACCGTGGTGAAGGTGATGTTCTTGGTATTGACCTTCGCCAGCTCCAGGCCGAGGCTCTGAAGCTTCTTGATACTTCCTATGCCGGTGTCGACCGTCAGGGCCTTGGTGGCCGCGTTGGCCAGATCCCACATCTTCGTGGGGCTGGTCAGTGTGTCGCCGGACTTCATCTTGCGGATCATCGAGCTGAGGAACTGCTGCTGGATCTCGATCCTGCTGAGATCGCTGCCGTGGCCCACGGACTTGCGGGTCCGCACGAACGCCAGGGCCTCCTCACCCTTGACGACGTGTTTTCCCTCCGAAAGGTTCAGTTTGGAGTCCTTGTCGTTGATCGGCTTGTCGAGACAGACCTCGACCCCGCCGACCGCCGTCGACAACTCCTTCACCGCGTTGAAGTCGGCCATCATGAAATGGTCGACCTCGATACCGGTCAGTTCCTCCACCGTCCGCATGGTGCAGCCGGGGTCCCGGCCCGCGACGCCGAGGCTCTCGTTGAACCGCTTGCCCGACGTGCCGGGGATGGTGGTGATGTCCCCGTCGACCTTGACCTGGCAGTCCGGGATGTCGGTGATCAGATCCCGGGGAATGGAGAGCGCGGTCGCGTTGGAGCGGTCCTTGGCGACATGGAAGAGGATCGTGGTGTCGGCGTGGCCCTTGCTCTTCCGGTCGCCGTAGGCCTCATTGCCCTTGCCGGTCCGCTTGTCCGTACCGATCACCAGGATGTTGACGGCCTGGTCCTTCTTGAAGGTGTTGGAGCCGCCCACCACGTCGACGGTGTTGAGATTCCCGTCGAGCCGCTGGTAGATCACGAAACCGGTGATCGCGCCCGCCGTGAGCACCAGGGCGAGACCGCCGCCGGTCCACATCAGGACCTTCTTCTTCCGGGACGCGCCCTGCTTGCGCTTGCGGCGGCCCGGCGGGGGCGGCGTACCGCCGCCGGAGCCGTCCTGCGACCTGCGCCGCTGGCCGGGGACCTGACCGGGGATCCCGGTCTCGGTATCCCCGGCGCCCGTACCCGTACCGGCCCCCGTGCCGCGGCTCGTGGCACCGCCGCGGTGTCCGCCGCGACCGCCCCGGCCGCCGTGTCCGTGCCCCCCGCTCTGCTGATCGGACGGTGTGCGCGGCCCCGGGGTTCTCGGACGCTCGGGTGCCGCGGAAGGCGAAGACTGCGCTCCGGAATGATCCAGTCGCAATTCGTAATTGCCGGTCTGCGGGTTGAACACCCACTGGTCGGCGGGGTCGATGTCGTCTCCCCGGCCGCGGCTCTGCGCATCCACGGTTTTCTGAGTCCTCCGTCGGTGGCCACGCGAAGCGCCTCCCCCGAAGGCGCCCGGTGTCTCGATCTCAGCGGTGCGGGACACGGGTCCGAGCACCGGATCGCGTCACATTAACCGCCCAGGTCAGTGCAGAGCGACGCCGGTGACGAATTCCACGACCCTTACAAGGGGCAATCTGCCCAATCCGTGTGGCCTGGGCACTTGCTTGGGCATCGCTTTACTCACACCACACCATTCAGTCACATACGCCCACCGCCGCGTTCGTCCCGGTGTAGCCGGGGTTGCTACCGGATGCACCGGACGGTGAACCGGAGGGAGAGGTCGAAGGAGAGCCCGAAGGCGAGGCCGGGGCCGAGCTCCGGGGGGTGCCGGAAGGGGAGCCCGACGGGCCGCCGGGCGTACCGGTACGTTCGGTTCCGGCCATCGGGTCGGGGGCGCCGCCGGTCGGTGAGCCGCTCGGGCCCGTACCGCCGTCCGCCGTGCCGGAGTCGCGCGCCGAAACGGTGATGGGGGAGTCCTCCCGTAGCTGCCGGAACAGCTCCGAAGCCTGCGGCTGCACCAGTTCGTCCCGATTGCGGTCCATGGCCCAGGGCTGCCGGGGGACCGTGAGGAACTGGACGTTCTCGGTCGGGATGTTCCGCAGCGACCGGGTCAGGTCGTACAGCTCCTTCAGGGAGTCGAGCCCCGGATCGGTCGTCAGCGACTTGGTCGCCGCGTTCAGGACCGGGACGAGCTTCCCCGGATTGAGCAGCACCCCGTCGCTCTGCACCTTCTTCACCAGCGAGCCCAGGAACTGCTGCTGCCGGTCCATCCGTTCGGTGTCGCTGCCGTTCCCGAACGACTTGCGGGCCCGTACGTAGCCCAGGGCGTCCTCGCCGTCGAGCGTCTGCCGCCCGGCCGGGAGGACCAGCTGCGCGTCCGGGTCGTCCACCGGCTCCTTCAGGCAGACCTCGACCCCGTCGACCGCCTCGACCATGTCGGTGAAGCCCCGGAAGTCGACCACCAGATGGTGGTTGATCCGGACGCCCGTCATCAGCTCGACCGTACGGATCGCGCAGGCCGCGCCGCCCGTCTCGAACGCCGAGTTGAACTGGGCGAGCCGCTCCCGGCTCCGGGTGCCGTCCGCGCGGAGGCAGGACGGGACCGTCGTCATCAGATCCCGGGGTATCGAGACCGAGGTGGAGCTCTGCCGGTCCGCCGCGACGTGCAGCAGGATCACCGTGTCCGCGCGCTGGCTGCCGCCGTCGTCCCGGCCGTACTTGCTGTTGCCCTCGCCCCGGCGGCTGTCCGACCCCATCAGCAGGATGTTCTTGGCGTCGAGGGAGATCGGCACGGGCCGCTCCTTCTCGTGCGTCCGCAGCTCGACCGCCGTCGCGGTGTCGGTGGTGATGTTGCCTTCGAGCTTGCGGTAGAACCACCAGGCCGTCGCGGCACCCGCGAGCAGTACGAAGGAGACGGCGACGGCCGTCCAGCGCAGCCACCGGCGCCGCTTGCGCGGGCGCCCGGCCGGGGCCGCGTCCGATTCGACGGCGGTGACCGTCGCGGGCTGCGGGTCGCCGGAGGTGCGGTCCGGGGCGGTCGTACCGGCCGCCGGTATGTCCTCGGCGGCTTCGGGACCGGGGTCCGTACGCCCCTCGTCCGCGGGGCCCGGCGCCTCCTCCGGGCTCACAGAGCCGTCCCCGGCCGTTTCGGCCTCGTCGGTCGGCGGCGATATGAGGTGCTCCGTACCGCCGCCCTTCCGGTCACCGGCTGCTGTGTCCTCGCCGTCTCCGCCGTCCGGCCCGTCGGAGCCCGTCGGTGTGCCGGCTCTGTCCGTCACTTTGCGTCCATCCTTCACGGCGTCAGCGGTGCGCTGGACCGCCGATCTCAGGGCTAGACGGCTGGGCCTGGCGCTTGGTTGTGCGGAATCCGGGGACGATCGGCGGCAAAAGCCGATCAGCCAACGGAGTTGGGCCCGGGGCGGCTCGCCCGGTTCCCCGGGCCGTGTCGTCGGAATCGCGCCCGGCCCGCGACGCCCGGCACGCACAGTCGCGGCGGTGCCGGGATTTCCCGAGTACGTCCCGTACGAGGGAAACCGCCCGGGCTCCGCCGGGGCTCCCACCGCCCTTGCGACTGCACGCACCGGACGCCGCGGGCCCCGCCCTACGGGCGGGGGCGCCATTTTGACGACACGGACCAGGCCGCCACGGGCCGTACGGCCGGGCGGTCACCCGCCTCGGCACGGTCCCGCGGGACGGCGGCCGGTGCCGCCGGGGCCGTACGCGACCGGGCCTCGGGCCCGTCGTCCGCACCGCTCCGACGGCATTCCGGAAGTGCTTCTGGTGCTTTTGGTGCTCGTGATGCTGGAGTTGCTCGAAGTGCGCGAGCTACAAGATGGTGCGAAAAGTCAGCAGATATCCGGGGATTCGCCGTGACCCCTGCGTCAGGCGTCGTCCCCGGTGTTCGAGGAGTCTTCCAGACCCGTGTCACCGCCCGGCAACAGGGTCGTCACCGTGACCCGTTCGCTCTCGATCCGCCGGGCCAACTGCTCTGCGGGCAACCGGCCGAGACGGCGGCACAGCACCACCGACGCACCCGCCGCCAGGGGTGCGTAAAGCCCCGCCGACAGCCCCTCCCAGGAGTCGTACCCGGCCCCCGTGAGCAGCCGCGATCCCGGGGCGAGCCCCAGCCGTGCGGCGTCCGCGCGGGCCCGCTCGACCAGACCGGCGCCGGTCAGCACGTCCCCGCCGACCGAGAGCGCCGGGGCGCCGGGGTCGACCGGTGCGAAGGGGGCGAACCGATCGCCCTGCCCCGGCACCTCCACCGCGTAGTCCGCGAACCCGGCCGGGGGCTGCGGGAAGCGCCCGCCCAGCGGCCGCAGCGCCAGCGCCACCCGCTCCCCGCCGCAGGCCCGCGCCTCCTCCAGGGTGTCGGGCCCGCTGACCACGAGGTCCGCGTCCGCCGGGTCGCCGCCGATCTCGGCGGTCACCCCGACCGACGCGGCGGCGAGCAGCCAGACGGCGCTCTGCCAGTGCGCGGGCAGCAGCAGGGCGAGCCGGTCACCGGGCTCGGCGGCGAGATCGCCCTGGAGCAGATTCGATGTCTTAGCCACCCAATTGGCGAAGGTGGCGACGGACAATTCCACCCGTTCACCGGTGGCGTCGTCGTAGAAAGTGATCAAGGGACGCCCCGGGTCCGCGACGAGGGCGGATCGCAGCAGGTCGGCGGGGGTGCGGTCACTGGCGTTCATCCCCGCAAGGGTACGCGCGGCCTCCCGGCGGCGTCCCTCGTACCGGTGACGGTGTCCTCCGGTCGGCCCGCAGTACTCCGGCTTTCCCGGCCGGGTCCGGGCGAGCGGACTCCCCGACGGGCCCTCAGGATCTTTGGCATGCGTGGATTTCTGGCTTCCTCGACCGGTGTCGCGGCATGCGCCGCGCTCGTACTCCCGCTCTCGCTGCCCTCGGGAGCGTCGGCGGCGACCGCGGCCGTCCCCCGGGACGCCCCACCGGTGCCCCGCGCCCAATCGGCGGCGGTCCCCGGGCAACCCCGGGTACCCGACGTCCCCGGCACCACCCAGTCGCTCCCGCTGGCCGAGAGCCCCGGTGCCGACACCCCGTCCACCCGCTCCGTCTCCCCGACCGTCCCGGCCCTCCCCGAGCGGGCCCGCTACGAGCCCCGGGTCCGCCCCTTCTCCCTCGTCGGCGTGGTCTGGGACGACGCCGCGGCCGAACTCCCCGGCACGGTCCAGATCCGCACCCGGGCCACCGGCTCCGGTACCTGGAGCGGCTGGCAGGACGTCGAGACCCACACCGACGGCCACGGCGCCGACCCCGGCACCGCCGAGGCCGAGTCCGCCCGCCTCAAGGGCGCCACCGCCCCGCTGTGGGTGGGCGCGTCCGACGGCGTGGAGGTACGGGTACGGGGCCGCGCCCCCGGCACCGAACTGCCCGGCGGCCTCCGCCTCGAACTCGTCGACCCGGGCGAGGCACCCGCCCCGGCCCCCGCCCCGGCCCCGGCACCCGCGAGCCGCGCCGCCGCCGGACCCGCCCCGCAGCCCCGGGCGCTGCCGAGCGCCTTCACCTACCCGTACACCGAACTCCTCGCACCGAAGAAGTACGTCGGCCCCCGCCCGAGCATCGTCAGCCGCAAGGGCTGGGGCGCGAACGAGTCCCTCCGGGAAGGCGGCTACGTCTACACCTCCACGGTGAAGGCGGCCTTCGTCCACCACACCTCGACCGGCAACAACTACACCTGCGGCCAGGCGCCGTCCGTACTCCGCAGCATCTACCGCTACCACGTGGTCAGCAGCGGCTGGCGGGACTTCGGCTACAACTTCGCGGTCGACAAATGCGGCACGATCTACGAAGGCCGGGCGGGCGGCGTCACCAAAGCCGTACTCGGCGCCCACACCCTCGGCTTCAACTCCAACACCATGGGCGTCGCCGTCCTGGGCAGCTACAGCGGTACGACCCCACCGGCGGCGGTCTCCACGGCGGTCGCCAAACTGACCGCCTGGAAACTGGGCCTCTTCAACGCGAACCCCAAAAGCAAGGTGACCCTGACGTCCGGCGGCAGCGGCAAATACAAGAAAGGCCGGAAGGTCAGCTTCCATGTGATCTCGGGCCACCGCGACGGCGTCTCCACGGACTGCCCAGGCACCCGCCTCTACAACCGCCTCCCCACGATCCGCACCACCTCAGCCACCTACCAGGGCCGCTGACCCCCTCCGGGGAGGACCCGCCACTCACGGGTCGCGCCGCGTGGCCTGCTGTTCTTCGCGGCCCGCGGCCCGCCTGTGGCTGGTCGCGCAGTTCCTCGCGCCCCTATGCCTTCGGCAATGGGGGGACCCCCAGCGCCTTGGCCCTCCGGGTGAGGCCCACAACCCCGGGTCCCGCCCGGGGGCCTGGTGTTGTCGGCGGCCTGCGGACCGCCGGTGGCTGTTCGCGCAGTTCCCCGCGCCCCTGGTTGCCTGTCTCATCGCCCTTGCGAAGGGGGCGCCCCCCGGGCGGGGTAGGTAGTGCTTCCTCCGGAGGAGTTCCGACCGCGGGCCGTCGTGGGCTGGTCGCGCAGTTCCCCGCGCCCCAAAAAGCCTCTCCCTCGCACCGGATAACGAGAGGGGAACCCACTCCCTGGAAGAGGAGCCCCGCCCCTGGAGCGGGGCCCTTTCGGAGGGCGACAACCGGGGGCAACCAGGGGCGCGGGGAACTGCGCGACCAGCCAGCCACCGGGGTGCGGGTGGACCACAAACACCAGGTGGCACCCACCCCTCCCCGGGACGGGCTCCGGCCCCGGGGGGCATGTCCGGTCGGCGTGGTCGGGGGGTGCAGGGTCGCCCCCGCAACGGATGGCGGAAAAGACCGGGTCTCCCGGACAAGACCCTCACTTCCGCCGTCCGTGAGGAGGTGAGCCCGGAGGCCACCGACCCTCCCGCCACAAGACAAGACCGCCCGCATACCGCTGGAGCAACGGTCACATCTTCAACAGCCCCGCCGGCGACTGAGGCGCGAACGGCCCCGCACCAGGCGGGGAGCCCCGGCACCAGGCGCCCCGGGCACGAGGCGCAAGCAACCCCGCCGCCGCGAGGAACCCCGGCACCAGGCGCCTGGGGCGCGCGGCGCGAAGACCCCGCACGAGGCGGGGAGCCCCACACCAGGCGGGCACCCCACAGCGGCAGAGCGAATACCCTCGAAGACACCACGTCCGCCGCCCAGAGGAACCCGTGTCCGGTCGATTCTCCCCCCGCCCCGCCCGCCTCGCAGGCGTCCGGCCCCAGGGCCGGGGCCCCGGCGCGCACACCCCCGACGCACGCACCCGCCGCTGGCGCCCCGCCGACCCCCTCGACCTCGGCCTCGTGCTCGGCGTGCTCCGGCGCGGCCCGGCCGATCCCACGTTCCGTACCGCCGCCGACGGCGCCGTCTGGCGGACCGCCCGTACGCCCGCCGGGCCCGGCACTCTCCGGGTGCGCGCCGCCCCCGACGCGGGCGAGATCGCGGCCGAGGCGTGGGGCCCGGGCGCCGACTGGCTGCTGGAGGCCCTGCCCGCACTGCTCGGCGCCGATGACTCGCCCGCCGCCTTCACTCCGCGCCACCGGCTCGTCGCCCTGGCCCGGCATCGCCGTCCCGGGCTGCGGCTGACCAGGACCGGTCTGGTGCTGGAGTCGTTGATCCCGTCGATCCTGGAGCAGAAGGTCACGACGGACGAGGCGTACCGGGCGTGGCGGCTGCTGGTGCGGAAGTACGGGGAGCCCGCGCCCGGGCCGACCGCCCTCATGCCCGGCCACGGCGGCGGTCTCCATGTGGTTCCCGGGCCGCGTACCTGGGCGCTGATCCCGTCCTGGGAGTGGCATCGCGCGGGTGTCGACGACAAGCGGGCCGCCACGATCCTGCGCGCGGTCCGGGTGGCGCCCCGGCTGGAGGAGGCCGCCGGGATGGAGCCGGAGCGGGCGATGGCCCGGCTGGAGGCGGTCCCGGGTGTCGGCCCGTGGACGTCCGCCGAGACCGTGCAGCGCAGCAATGGCGCTCCGGACGCGGTGACCGTCGGTGATCTGCATCTGCCGGGGATCGTGGGCTGGGCGCTGGCGGGGAACCGGGACGCCGACGACGCGGAGATGCTGGAGCTTCTCGCGCCGTACGAGGGCCAGCGCCACCGGGCGGCCCGTTATGTCCTGCTGAGCGGCCGGGTCCCGGCCCGCCGGAAACCGAAGATGCCCCGGGTCGACATCGGCCTCCTCTGACCCGCCGGGCGTACGGGCCCTACGGCTCCCCGGCCCCGCCGCCCCTGGCCCCGCCGCCCCCGGCTCCGCCGCCACAAGGGAACGGGCTCCGGGGGAACACCCCGAAGCCCGCCCCCATTCCGGCGCGGCGCGGCGCTACCGCACCTCGATGAACGCCGACGCGTCCCGCGCGGGTCGTTCCTTCGGCGGTGCCGCCGCGTGTCCGACGGCGACCGCCCCCATCGGGTCCCAGGTGTCGGGCAGCCCGAGGACTTTCCGTACGACGTCCCGGCAGAACATCGTGGACGACACCCAGGCCGAGCCGAGTCCCTCACCCGCCAGCGCTACCAGCAGGTTCTGTACCCCCGCGCCCGTGGCGACGACGAACATCTCGCGTTCGGCGCCGTCCCGGCGGGGGTCCCCGTAGTGGTGGGAGCCCTCCATGACCAGGCACGGCACCACGAGGTACGGCGCACGGCGCAGTACCTCGCCCCGCTTGACCCGCCGGGCCACGGACTCCTCGGACTTGCCGTCGCGCCGCAGGTCCGCGATCCACGCCTCGCGCATGGCGTCCAGCAGTTCCGTTCGGGCCGCCGCCGATTCCAGCAGGACGAACCGCCACGGCGTGGTGTGGTGGGGCGCGGGCGCGGTGACCGCCGCCGCCACGGCCCGCCGGACCGCCTCGGGGTCGACGGGGGCGTCGGTGAATTCGCGTACCGTACGCCGCCGGGTGACGGCTTCCCGTACCGCTTCCGACGTCCCGAGCCGGAACAGGTCCTCGGCCGCGTCGCGCACCAGCGCCCGCGCGCCGACCGGCCCGGCCGCCTCGGCCCCTTCGACCCCGTCGGCCCCGTCGGCCCCGGCTCCGGCTCCGGCTCCGACGAGATGTGCCAGACCGCGGACGACGGCCACCGGCCGCCCCGAGGTCTTCCCCTTGACCAGGTCGGCGGCGGCGGCAAGTTCGTCCGCGACGGCGACCACCGTGACGTTCAGGGGATTGCCGTGGCTGTCCGTACCGCCGCGCAGATCGTCGAGGACGCGTACGCCCGCCGCGCCGATCGCGACATCCGTCAGCCCGTTGCGCCACGGCCGCCCCGAGGTGTCCGTGAGGACCACTCCGACGTCGACGCCGAGGGCCGCCCGCAGGCCCGCCCGGATTCCCCGGGCGGACGCGTCGGGGTCCTCGGGCAGCAGCAGGACCGTACCGGCGGGCGTGTTGGAGGCGTCGACCCCGGCCGCGGCCATCACCAGACCCTGCCGGTTCTCCACGATCCGGAGCGGGCCGCGCCGGGCCACGACCCGTACGGTCTCCGCGTCGATCGCGGCCTCACGGTCGGCGGCGGCCAGGATCCGCCCCTCGGCCTTGCTGACTATTTTGGAGGTGACGAGCAGGATGTCGCCGTCCCGCAGCTCCGGCTCGGCGGCGGCGATCAGGGCGGCGATGTCGTCACCGGGCGCCACCTCGGGGACCCCGTCGACGGCGCGTACCTCGTACGAGTCCACCGCCGGATCGCCCACCACGGGCCTCGGCTCGGGGATCCCGGCGCCGAGGGTCTCGGCCTCGGCTCCGGGCCCTGCGGCGCCGACCCCTGCGGCGTCGGCCATCTCCGCTCCGCCCCCTCCGGCCGTCACGCCCGGACCTCCCCGGCCAGCTCCAGCGCGCGGCGGGCCATCTCGGCCGCCGCGTCCGTGTCGGTCATCAGCAGGGGTACGGCCCGGCAGCGGATCCCCGCCGACTCCACCACTTCGACGGCGTCTGCGTCGACGGTGTCGACCAGCCAGCCGTCCAGCAGCCCGGAGCCGTAGTGCGCGGCGACCGCCGCGGCCGTCGCCTCGACCCCGACGGCCGCGAGTACCTTGTCCGCCATCCCGCGGACGGGCGCGTTCCCGACGATGGGGGAGAGCCCCACCACCGGCACCCCGGCGTCCGCCAGGGCCTCCCGGATACCGGGGACGGCCAGGATCGTGCCGATACTGACCACCGGGTTGGACGGCGGGAAGAGAATGACGTCCGCCGCGGCGATCGCCTCCAGCACCCCCGGCGCGGGCTTCGCCTGCTCGGCCCCGACGGGCACGATCGCCTCCGCGGGCACCGCCGCCCGCAGCCGTACCCAGTACTCCTGGAAGTGGACGACCTTCCGTTCGCCGTCCACCTCCACGGCGACATGGGTCTCCACCCGGTCGTCGGACATCGGCAGCAGCCGGATGCCCGGGTTCCAGCGGGTGCACAGCGCTTCGGTGACGGCGCTCAGGGGATATCCGGCGGCCAGCATCTGGGTCCGGACGATATGCGTGGCGAAGTCCCGGTCGCCGAGGCCGAACCAGTCCGGCCCCACCCCGTACGCCGCCAGCTCCTCCTTGACCCGGAAGCTCTCGTCCGTACGGCCCCAGCCCTGTTCCTCGTTGATACCGCCGCCCAGCGTGTACATCACGGTGTCGAGATCGGGGCAGACCTTCAGCCCGAACAGATGGATGTCGTCACCGGTGTTCCCGATCACGGTGATCTCCGCCTCGGGGGCGGCCCGCTTGAGGCCGCGCAGGAAGCGGGCGCCGCCGATACCTCCGGCCAGAACCACAATTCGCATGACCGCAGTCTGTCAGGCGACGACGGAGTCCCGGGCCGCCGGTACGCACCGGGCGCCGTGCATCGGCATCTCGGTCAGACCGGGGAAGTAGATGTGCAGGGATACGGCCGGTTCGAGGGTGTCGTTGACCATCTCGTGGGTGTATCCGGGTGCGAAGACCCGGACCTCACCCGGTACGAGGGCCCGGTCGGCGACGTGCTCGGCGGCGCGTTCGGTGGCGTTGGCGGCGGTGGTGGCCGTACGCCCCTGCTGCTGACCGATGTCCCCGTCGGCCCCGGCGGCCCCGGCGGCCCCGGTGTGCCCGGTGGGTCCGGTGTGCCCGGTGGGTTCGGCGCGCTCGGTGAGCCGCCCCTGAAGCACGGTCAGCACCCCCGACGACGGCCCGTGGTCGTGCAGCCCCGAGCCCTGCCCCGGCACCCAGGACAGCAGCCAGACCTCATAGCCGGGCCCGGTACGCAGCCGGTGGTACCAGCGGCTGGAGGCGTCGTACTCCACCAGCCCCTCCCACCGCTCCCGGTCGGCGGCGACCGAGCGGGCCAGCCCGACGAAGTCCGCGACGGTCGACGGATGGCGGCGCGGCGGCTGAAGCAGGTGCTGCACGGCGAGGATGTCGCCGGCGATCTGGAGGTCGCTGTCGTCGTTCATGGAGATGCGGTGATCCCTTGGCAGGAGAGATACGGGCCCGGCGCGGCGGGGAGGCGCGCCGGAACAGGACGCGGGGCGAGCGGAAAGGCGACGGGAATCGACCGAATGCGGTGACGGAGCGGAACGACGCCGGTACGGGACCCGGGACGACTTTCCGAACGGGATATCCACCCCGGCGGCCGGAGCCGGACGGCTACGACGGCATGGCACCGCGGAATTCGGTTCAGCTGTCGCGACAACAGCGACAGCGGGCCTGCACAGCGCTGCGGAACCCACGGGCGGGGGTCGCGAGAGGCGCGGAGGCTGCTGACATGCCTTCCACGGTGCCGGGTAGGGCTCTTTGATGTCAACTCGATGACCGGTTTGGCGGCAATCTTTCACCTCATCCGGTTACGGAGCGCGCAGAAAGGTTTATGCAGCGCAAGGGTTGGGACACATCGCGCACGCCGGAGCGGTCGGGGCTGTGATCCCGATCGCTTCACCGGGCCCGGCCGCAACAAGATCGAAACCGGGGGCGTCTTCCGCCGCGAGACGGACACACGAGCAGAGAAGGGAGCCGGTCCGGGGCGCGAAGGGCGAGACATGTGGCATGTGTCAGTTTTTTGGTGATTTGAACACTTTCCGCATAGGCTTGGTTCCGCAGAGTGAATACGGGGCCCAATAGCAGATCTCCGCTTGACGCCCCCGGAGCACACACTTGTAATTTCACTCGTGTCGTTCGGCCGAATCGATCACGGCAACATCACGGGGACGCCAAGACAGACGAGGGGCGCACATGACCGAGCTGTTCGAACAACTGCTGGTCGAGGACGCGGACGATGAAATCGGCTGGCAGGAGCGCGCGTTGTGCGCCCAGACCGATCCCGAGTCCTTCTTCCCCGAGAAAGGCGGCTCCACACGCGAGGCGAAAAAAGTCTGCCTGGCGTGCGAAGTCCGCTCGGAATGCCTTGAGTACGCACTCGCGAATGACGAGCGATTCGGTATCTGGGGCGGGCTCTCGGAACGCGAACGCCGCCGCCTGAAGAAAGCGGCGGTCTAGGAACTCTTCCCGGGCGCGCTCCCGGGCCCCGGCCCCGGGGCGCGGGGTTGCCTGTGCCAGGCGGGTCGCTTGCGCCTCGCGCGCCCTGGGTGCCTGGTGTGGGGGTCCCCGCCTCGTGCGGGGTCTTCGCGCTGCGCGCCCCGGGGCGCCTGGTGTGGGGTTTCCCGCCTGGTGCGGGGCGGTTCGCGCCTCAGGCGCCGGCGGGGCTGTTGAAGATGTGACCGTTGCTCCAGCGGTATGCGGGCGCACTTGTGCAGCGTCGGGAGGG